>CAZTES010000068.1:0-14496 GCA_964612275.1 uncultured Rikenellaceae bacterium | reverse complement strand
CCACTGACCGGATGCACCTCAATCGCTCGAGCATAACACTCTTCAAGAGACAGCGTAGTTTGTGAATAAACAAATCCTGCCTGAAGAATCGTGATCAGCAGAAAGGTTGTTTTTTTCATGTTTTTTGTATTGAATTGATGATAAACCGTGGGACCTCTTTTTTTCTCTCTTCCAGAAACTGATCAAAAGCCCCTTTATCTTTTAGAAGAAAGCCGGTTAATATAGGTCTGGCAATAAAAGGGAAAATGCACATTGAGATAATATTAATGATAAGATGAAGAGGTTGGACTGGTGTTATCGTCTCTTTTTCTATCTCATTTTCAATCTGCGCAAAGAAGAGCTCAGGTTTAATACCAGACTCCTTAAACATACTAACTACCCTGTCGGTACTTCCTGTAGACAACCAATGTATCATGAATCCCGGAATGTATGGATGTTCCTGGATAAGGTTTATGTATACTTCTACAAAGGTTTCTATCTTCTCCCGTAAAGAGGAATTCGGATTGGTCATAATGCCAACCGCATTGGGAAAGAAGGATTGAAAAACATCAGCAAAAACCGCTTCGAATAACTTCTCTTTTGTCCGGAAATAATAATGCAGCAGTGCCTTATTGATTCCTGCTTCATCGGCAATCTCCTGCATTCTCGCCCCGTCCATGCCTTTCATTCCAAAGACTTTTTTAGCCGCTTCAAATATTAGCGCCTCGGTATCGGGCTTTTTTTCATTGCTCTTAATATTATCCATATAGTTTAACTATATAATTTAACTAATTGGTCAAATATAGATCATTTCATTTTTACTGCCAAATTTTTTCAATCATTTCATTCAGGCGGATTAATTTTTTCAACAACAATTTGCTTTCCGGCTTATCATTGTTGTATTAATGGTACCATTGTCTTATTATCTGATATCAATTGATCGGTTTAGAAAATAAATTATCTTTGCGTTTTAATAAAATCTGGACCATGCATAACCAACATTATATGGTACGGTTTATTCCTGTTTTGTTCGTCCTGCTCATTGGGGCATGCAGTGGTATTCGCATTGACAACCCTGAAATAAGCATTGAAGAATTACATGATCACATCTCTTTTCTGGCGTCTGACTCGTTAAAAGGAAGATTCCCGGGGACGCCGGAGGACAGGGTTGCGGCTGAATATATTTTAGACCAGCTCATCGATTTTGGTCTTACTCCGCTTGACAGTTCTGGTCTCCAATACTACGAAATCACAACAAGTGTGGCTATTGGTTCCGGGAACCAGCTTCAAATCGGTGAATACCGCGCCACATTGAAAAAAGAATTCACTCCGTTTTCTTTCAGTGAAAATGCTTCCCTTACGGCAGAATTAATTTTTGCCGGTTATGGTTTTATGATTGAGCAGGGGGAGATAGCATGGAATGATTATTACGGTCTGGATATTTCCGGTAAATGGGTCATGCTTCTCCGCGGTGATCCGGAAATTGACAGTTTAAACAGCCCTTACCTGTCCTACCGGGAAGACAGGGACAAGGTTATGCAGGCAAAGGATATTGGAGCAGGCGGCATTCTGCTTGTTTCAGGCATTGCTTTTGATCCGGATGATTCGTTGGACGAGTTGGAGTTGAAACAGAGTTCCGTTGGTATTCCTGTCTTCCAGATCAGCAGGGATTTAGCCGATCGGATCCTTGAACCAACCGGTCAATCGATCAGGGTGCTTGAGCAGCAACTTATCGATGACCGGCAGCCGGCTGGTTTTCCTTTGGGAATCACCATTCATGGAAGATCTGAGCTGATTCAGGAATCGGTTCAGACAACGAATGTTGCAGCTATGCTTGAGGGATCTGATCCGATACATTCTGATGAATACATTATCATTGGGGCTCATTACGATCATCTGGGATTGGGAGGTCCGGGCAGCGGTTCAAGATTACAGGATTCATATGGCATCCATTACGGTGCAGATGACAATGCATCAGGGGTGGCAACGATGATCGAAATTGCAGAGAAGTTTTCTGCCGGAAGGGAAGATTTGAAGCGAAGCATTATTTTTGTTGCATTTGGTGCTGAAGAGTTGGGATTACTCGGGTCAAAGCATTTTATCGAAGATTCGCCGGTTGATCCTGGCCGGATAAAAGCCATGCTGAATATTGATATGGTAGGAAGGTTGACCCCTGAACGGAATCTTCAGATCGGGGGTGTTGGAACCTCTGTTGAGGGAAGGGAAATCCTCACTGATCTTGGCAGGGAAGTTCCTTTTGAGCTGGCTCTTTCAGAAGAGGGATACGGACCTTCGGACCATGCTGCTTTCTATGGGAAGGATATTCCGGTTCTGTTTTTTTCAACCGGAGCACACCTGGATTATCATACTCCGGGCGACAGGATTGAGGGCATCAATTTCGAAGGATTACAGTCGATTGGTGATTATATCCATCGGGTTGCATTGGAAATAGCGAACAGGGACGAGAATTTAACCTTTCAGCAAGCCGGGCCGAGGACAGGGAGTTCCAGAAACAGGAGAACGGGGGTTACGCTGGGCATCATGCCTGATTTTGCAGGCATTGTATCAAACGGGTTGAGAGCCGATTTCGTTATCGAGGGAAGACCAGCATACCTTGGAGGAATGAAGAGTGGTGATGTTATTGTCGCGATCAATGGTTTACCGGTGAAAAATATTCACGATTACATGTATCGATTATCAAAGCTGAAGGCTGGTGAGACAGTAAACGTGGAGGTAAAACGCAATGAAAAAAACCTGCTGTTATTGATTCAATTATAATCCGGAGATACTTGAAGAAAATGAAGACATCACTCTACTGGATACTGGCTGTCATTATTACCCTGGCAACAGCATATTATCAAAGAAAGACCGGTCCCACCCGGCCCAAAAGGATCGAAATTATCCTGAATAATACCCACTATACGTTGAAGCTATTGCGTACACACGAGGGCGAAGAAGATTGTGAAATCTCCTTTGAGATTCCGGATACATCAATCAGCGGAAAAGTGTTATACAAACGGTATCCCTCAAATGATGAATGGACCGAAGTTGCCCTGGTAAGGGACAGCACATTGCTGAAAACGGGTCTTCCGTTTCAACCACCGGCCGGTAAACTTGCCTACCAGGTTCGTTTGGAATCAAAGTATGAGAAGGTTAATATAACTGGCGATGAACCGGTAGTTATTCGTTTTAAAGGTGGCGTGCCAAACATAATCATAGGGCCACACATTGCCATTATGTTTATTGCGATGCTGCTTTCCAACCTGGCGGGGTTACTTGCCATTGTAGGTCATAAACGGTATGTTTTCTACGGGAAACTAACATTGACCGCATTGCTTATCGGAGGCATGATCCTGGGCCCATTGGTGCAATTTCATGCCTTTGGAAAAGCATGGACAGGAATTCCCTTGGGATGGGATCTGACCGATAATAAAACGCTGATCAGTTTCATCTTCTGGCTGGTTGCAGTAGCCATGAACTGGAAAAAGAACCGGCCAGGGTATACTATCTTAGCAGCAATTGTATTACTGCTGATCTATACCATTCCCCATAGCACGTATGGTTCTGAGTTGGATTACTCGACCGGCGAAGTCACACAGGGATTCATCAACCTGATCAGATAGAAAAAGCCAATGCTTATTCCATCTCCTCAATTGCAGTAGTGTCGACTGCAACGGTATCTGCAACTACTTCCTCAACTGCTTCCTCAACTGCCTCTTCAACAGTATCTTCCACTACTTCTTCTACTTTTTTGCCAGTACTCTGACAGGCAGATATTCCAATAAAACAGGCAGTTGCTAAAACAAGCAATAAAAATTTAATTCTTTTCATAGTTTAAAAATTATTGGGTTATCAATTAACAAATATAATACATTTGTTACCAAATCTCCAAAGAATCAAATAGTTATTTAGCAATCCCCATCATTTTTTTTTTTTTGACCGGCGTTAAATGTAAGATTCGTTATGTAACTGATCCAACAATCCCTCTTTCAAATGAAAAGTATTTACCAAGGATAATGGCTAATTTTTTCTATTTTTATCCGAATTATGAGCCGGATCCTTTCTGTTGCATTCCAGTGACTGCAACAGGAAAAAAAAGTAACCAATGCAGCATTTTAATTCTTAAGCCGTCCTTAGGGTGAGTTCAGATAATAATAACAACGTTTTTTATCAAAACATACACCAGGAAATCATTGACCGGTGTATGGAAGGGGACCAGAAAGCACAGTTCCAGTTGTATAAATTGTACTATAAGGCAATGTTCAATACCAGCTTAAGAATAGTAAACGACACCATGGAGGCAGAAGATATCATGCAGGAATCTTTTTTGTCTGCATTCGAAAAAATTGAAACCTATGAACGGCTGGTTAGCTTTGGTGCCTGGCTGAAAAAGATTGTTATTAATAAGTCACTGGATCACATTAAGAAAAGGAGCCTGGACCTCTATTCGATCGACGAAATATCCGTCGATATCCCGGAAGAGAATGATGAAATCAAAGACCTGAATGAGATGCAGTTTAAGATTGAAGAGATCAGGGAAGCGATTACCCGGTTGCCGGAGAAATACCGCATCGTTCTTTCCCTTTACCTGATAGAAGGGTATGACCATGATGAAATTTCTGAAATACTGGGCATTATCAGTTCAACATCAAGGTCGCAGCTCGTTCGCGCTAAACAGAGATTAATTCAAATATTGTCAGAGGAGTATTAACATGGATCCATTGGAAAAAAGGATAAGGGAGAATCGCAAACTATTCGATGTCGCAGAGCCAGCAGAGGGCCATTTTGAACGGTTCTCAAATAAATTGCAGGCATCGCATAAGAAAACGCGTTTACCCTGGGGGACCTACCTGAAAGTAGCTTCAATTGCTGTTCTTGTGGTGCTCTCAGCACTATGGACCTATGACTATTTTATGGACCGGTTGATTTCAAAACAAGCAATCTCACTGGGAGATCTGTCTCCCGAATACCGTGAAGTTGAAATATACTATACCAGCATGTTCAATGCAAAATACAATGAAATTGACCATTGCACCTTTCCGGAAGACAGCCTTCAAAAAAAGATCCTGATAAAGGAACTCTCCGAAATGGATTCCATCTTTATATACCTTCAGAATGAAATCCAAATGAATCCAACGGATGAACGGATCATACATGCCATGATTGAGCATTACGAGCGAAAACTCGAAGTTATGAATCAGATCCTGGATCAACTGAAACAACTGAATAATCAAGAACCTAACAATAAAAACAATGAAACCACAAACATTTAGAAAAGGACTTTTCCTGTTGCTCATCTTTCCGCTTTTCCTTAATCATGCAGCAGCGCAAAAAAGTGAACTGACGAAAGAGTATAACGAAGAGTACGGTGTTACAGAGAACACAAAGCTCATTCTGGAGAACAAATTCGGAAACGTTGATATAAAAGACTGGGATCAGGAGAAGATCACAATTGATGTTCTGGTGACCGTTGAACACTCAAACAAAACAACTGCCGAGAAGCTGTTGGAGTATATCAATGTTGAATTTCACCAGGCAGGGGATGAAATTACAGCAAAGACGGTCTTCGATGAGAGGCTGAACCGGGAGAGTTGGTCGAGAGGTAAAAATGGAAAAAAATTCAGTATCGATTACACGGTAAACATGCCCAGGGATCTGAAACTTGATCTCTCTAATAAATACGGAGATACTTTCATCAATGAACTCACAGGAGAAGCATTGATCAATGTAAGATACGGGAACCTGAAAGCCAATAAGATCATCCGGGGAAATATTGAACCGCTGAGTAAGGTGATACTTAAATACGGAAAAGGTTCAATCGAGGAAGCTGACTGGCTGACACTGGAGGTTAAATATTGTCATAAATTTGAACTGAATCAGGCAACAGCCCTGGTGGTGATAAGCGGTTATTCAAAAGTCTTTGTAGATAAAGCCAGCTCCATTGTAGTCGATTCAAAATACGACAATTTCACCCTGGGTGAAGTAAATAACTTTGTTGCCAAAAGCGGATATACCGGTTATACCATTGATAAAGTGAGGAATAAGCTGACCCTCACCAGCAGATACGGCAACTGCGATGTAAACACGATTCCCAAAACGTTTACCAATATTGAGGTCGATAGCAAGTATGGCACCATCAAACTGGGGCTCGATCCCGAAGCCTCCTATCAGCTCAACGGAGAAGCAGGTTATGGAAAGATAACCTTCCCATCAACCGGGAAAGTTTCCAAAATCTCCAGTTCACATTCAATGACCGTGGACGGTGTTGTCGGGACAGATCCAAGCCCGAAGGCAACGGTAAAGATATCCACTAAATACGGTTCTGTTTATCTTGATGAATAGGAAAAGTTATTTCCTTCAGGCGCATAAACAGAGGGGTGTATCAAAAGTGCAAAAGAAAAGAATCTTGCAGAAGATGCAAAGAAACAGAAAGGATGTATATTTCTGTCTATTCCTATTTTAATTCAATTTCTCTTTGCGGACACTTTGCGGATTAGCGTGAGAAAAATCACTTTTGATACACTCCCCTTTCTTATCTTATCGGCTGACAAAATCAGCAAATGTAACCTGGAGATAGGCTTTACCAACATCCGGTTCAAATCCTGAAGCTACTCCTTCCGTAAGAATGTATTTGTGACTGACATTGTCATACACCAGTTTCATTGTATCCGTCATGAATCCAAATCCATCATTAAAAGCATAAAAGGCAAAGGATTGTGATCTGCTATCGAAGATATCCTTACTAAACGGGTATTCACTATCGATGTCCAGCTGGCGCAGGACTGTTGCGGGCAGGTCGGTTTGAGAAGCATATTTATTGATGACCGTATCCTTAACCTGTAGTGCACCTCCCAGCCAGAGCATGGGTATTTGAAACCGGTCAGGATCATGAACTTTGGTCAGGTTTGGATAACGTGCTCCGTGATCTGATATAAAAATTATGATCGTGTTTCCCCACCACTCTTTCTCTTTTGCAGCCCGGATAAACCGGCCCAATGATTGGTCCGTGTAGTACGCTGAATTAAGAAATTTACTGGACAGATCTTCACCGGGGATAACGGTTTCCATAGGAACTTCAAAGGGTTCGTGACTGCTAAGGGTAAGAATAATATGGAAAAAGGGTGAGGTGGCAGTGTCAAGGTCCTGAAGATACCTCTCCAACAAAATGTGATCATGCACACCCCATTTTGAGTTGTAGGTTGAAGGATCAAAATCATCCATGCTGACGATCCGTTCAAATCCCGAATAAACCAGGTAGGAACGGAAGTTAGCAAAATCGATCGAGCCACCGTAATAATAAGCTGTTGAATATCCGTACGAGGCTAACTCCCTGGTAAGGTTTGGCAGCGTTTCATTCTTCTTAGCGATCTTCATAATGGAGTAGGTTGGCTGTGCCGGATAGCCGCTCAACAACCCGGTTACCCCTTTGTGTGTTCTGTTACCCGTTGCATAGATGTTTGAAAAGAGAATGCCTTCCCTCACCAGTCGATTGAATTCCGGTGTAATACTCTCCATTCCACCCAATGGTTCTATGATTTTTGAGGTAAAACTCTCCACAACCAACAGAATGATATTCGGTCTGTTCTGGTCGATCACTTTAACCGGCATGCCGGATGGTTCATAGAGGTCGGTTACAAACTTCTCCGCTTTTTCCTTCTCCATGAAAACGTACTTGTTTTTTAACGGCTGGGCGTTGACAACGGATGCCATAAAATTCCAGACAACGTTTACTCCTGCATGATTAACAAAAGGATCCTTGTGGAAATAGGCAGATCCGGAATTCAGCGGGGCAATTCCAAATCCCCCTCGTATAGGAATGATCAGTGATGCGGTTAAAAACAGTAAAATCCCACTGTTCAACCACCGTCTCCGTTCCAATGCATCTGCCTTGGGCAAAACAAACCTCCTGAAAAGAATATCACCGGCCAGGATCAGAATAACAGCCAGGGCTAACTGGCGAAACGTAATCCAGAACCCTGTTGAAGCCATCATCTCCTTTGGGGTCCCAATGTACATCAAGGGGGTCTTATCCAAACGGAAACCCCAGTGTGTATATAACTCCATATCAACGACCACCATGAGAGAAATGACCAGAAGCAATAGCAGGGTATAAAAACGGATAAAATGGGAATACCATGCTCCAGGAACAAAAAAATGAACCATACTGCCCAGCATGGGCAAAATCAGAATATACGATGCCATGGAAAGGTCAAGCCTGAATCCGTGCAACAAAATGGAAAACCAGATTTTATATGAATAGTCAGTGGATAGATTGATCTGGTAAACAAGAAAAAGAAGCTTGCATACAATGAAAAAAAGGAGCCAGAAGAATGCATAGAGAATCAGGAAAAGTACCCTTTTTTTCATTTGTTTATAACTAAACACCGGTGAAACGATCTGTCAAATTTAGCCAATCCATTTATAAATTCTCAAGAAATTATTAGCTTTAATCTTAAATAGAGTCGTGTAATGCAATGAGCCGTATACCCGTTTCCCTGCAAAAGTCACTTAGGGACATAAACTTCAGGAAAAATATCTATACCGCATTAATACTGCGACTGCTTATCATTTTGTTCCTGTTTTCTATCTGCCGGATCGGATTTTACCTCTTCAACATCCCCTTCTTTCCCAATGTAACCTTCGTAAAGTTTCTTAGAATGATGTATGGGGGACTGAAATTTGACATCTCCGCCATCCTCTATACAAATCTGTTATTTATTCTCCTGCACCTGTTACCCTTCCCCTTCAGATACAACAAAAAGTATCAACAGGTATTAAAATACCTCTTTTTTGTTTTCAATGGCATTGCCCTGGTAGCGAATGCAGCCGACTTCATTTACTATAAATTCATCCTGAAACGAACAACGGCAGATGTATTTCGGGAGTTTGCAAACGAATCCAACATGCCGAAATTATTCTTCAGGTTCATCATTGATTACTGGTATGTATCGCTATTCTGGCTGGCTCTGATCATCAGCATGGTCTGGTTGTATACCAGGGTAAGGGTTGAAAAGCCCACCTCCTATTATCCAGTCATTCATTATACGGGAGGATTGGTACTGGGTGTTTTGTTTTCGCTGCTGACGATTGCCGGTCTCCGCGGGGGAGTGCGGCATAGTACCAGACCCATAACCTTGAGTAATGCCGGAAAGTATGTTGAATTTCCATCGCAGATCGCCATCGTACTGAATACCCCATTCTCCATATACCGGACTCTTGAAATTGAGGCACTGGAACCGATCGATTATTTTACATCAGAGGAAGAAATCAGCCAGGTATATACTCCCCTGCATCAGCCCGACACAACCAGTGAGTTCACATCTAAAAATGTTATCATTATTATTGTGGAAAGTCTGGCGACAGAATTTTTTGCAACCTTCAATAAGCATCTTGAAGGCGGAGCATACCAGGGATACACCCCTTTTCTCGATTCCCTGATGGATGACTGTAAGGTGTACTGGTATTCGTTTGCAAACGGAAGAAAGTCGATTGATGCGCTTCCTTCTGTTTTATCGAGTATTCCCGCCTTACAGCAACACTTTATTCTCTCACCCTATTCAGGAAACAAAGTAAGCAGTATTGCAATGCATTTAAAAGAGAAAGGTTATCACACCTCATTTTTTCATGGTGCCCCAAATGGATCCATGGGGTTTGAATCCTACATCAACCTGGTTGGTTTCGATCACTATTTTGGGAAAACAGAATATGGGAACAATGCTCATTTTGATGGAATGTGGGGTATCTGGGATGAAGAGTTCCTGCAATTTTTTGCTGAAAAATTGCAGGAGATTCCCACTCCCTTTTTATCCGTTTTATATACTGTTTCCTCCCATCACCCCTACCGGGTTCCTGAACGGTATGATGGAAAGTTTCGCGAAGGTCCGCTGAACCTTCACAAATGCATACACTACACCGATCATTCCCTGGAAAAGTTTTTCAAGCGCGTTCAGGACATGCCCTGGTTTGAAAATACGTTGTTTGTGATCACGGGTGATCATGCATCAAGAACCTATTATCCCGAATACGAAAACAATGTGGGTTTTTTTAAAGTTCCAGTTATTTTTTACGAGCCGGGCAGTGATTTTAAAGGATATGAATATCAACTGGCTCAGCAGATTGATATTTTCCCCACCGTTCTGCACTATCTGCACTATGATAAGCCCTTCATCGCTTTTGGTCAGAATCTCCTCGATCAACATTCAGAACCGTTTGTGATTAACTGGAGGACCGGTGTTGTTCAATTTTTTAACGGGGATTATGTACTGCAATCAAACAACAAATCGTATGGTCTCTATAATTTTAAAGAGGACAGATTGCTGGAACACAATCTATTGGATCAGCTCCCTGGTGTTCGAAAAAAAATGGAACAGAAGAGAAATGCTTTCATACAGGAATACAACAACCGAATGATTGAAAACCGGCTGACTATTGAATCGGATAGTTCAGTGGTTTTGCAGAAATAGTTCTCCTGGTTTCATACACCATTGTCATGATCGGAGACCCTGACCAACTGAAAGGAGCCTGCCTGCAGCAGGCAGGCGTCAGGGGACCGAGTACCCAGTTTTACTCACCACACAACTTTCCCATCGTCTCACAGTCTCTCCGTCTTGTCTTCGTTTCTCAGTTCCTAAGTCACTAAGCCTCTTGCCTTTATTCGTCAGACCAACTTACCACCTCACATTCCAGCGCTTAGTGGTCAGACGAAGTTTATCCCTCTCACAACTTGTCCTCCGTAGCCTCGGCGAAGGAGGAACTCACTGCTCACATCTCACTTCTCATCCCCCATCAGCTTCCTGGAATGGTTTCATCATCCCGTTTCTTTGGTGCAATGGCAAAACCTGTAAAGCCATAAAGAAGGGCAAATAAAAACCCGGTATAACACATCACTGCCCAGGGAACATATTCAATCGTTTCTACACCAAGCGTACCGGTAACAAAAACGCCTGCGATACTCCATGGGATTAATGGAACAACCACTGTACCACTGTCTTCCGTTGTTCGGGATAGATTTTTCGCAGCCAGATTAAATTTTTTATAAGCCGGAGCAAACAGTTCACCCGGGATCAAAATGGATAAAAAAGAACTTCCTGTCATAATGGCTGTGGCGATTGAGGCTAATACAGACGATGCAATAATCTTACCTGCTGTATTGGCGACCGTTAACAATCGTTCAAGAATGACATCCAGCATTCCGGTTTCCCGCATAATCCCTCCAAATGTAAATGCACAGAATGCAATCAGGGTAACATGCATCATATCCACCATGCCACCACGGGTTAATAAAGTATCAACAAGGGATTCGCCACTTTGAAAGGTATATCCGGTGACCATCGACGCAACTGAAGTCTTTAGGTCCAGTCCCTGAAACAGGATGGCAAGAACAACAGCCAATAGGGAAGAAAGAAACATGTTTGGGATGACCGGCTTTTTCATGATCGCGGAACCAAGCGTAATGACAGCAGGCAGGATCAGGACCCAGTGAAAAACAAAATTTTCACGAATGGTTTGCATAATCAAATCGGTTTTCTCCAGGGAAGCGGTTCCACCAGAATGGAAGAACATACCCAGGATTAAATAGACTACCATCCCGATAATCCAGGCCGGGGTGGTTGTCCAGAGCATGTGTTTAATGTGATCAAACAGGTTGCTGCGCGTCGCTATGGGTGCCAGGTTTGTTGTGTCGGAAAAGGGGGATAGCTTATCTCCAAAATAGGCACCTGCTACAATGGCTCCAGCTGCCTGGCCCAGGGGAATATTCAGTCCATGCGCTATTCCTATAAAAGCAACCCCTACGGTTCCTATTGTCCCGTAAGAGGTTCCGGTAACCAGCGAAATAAGAGAGCATACAATCGTTGCAGTTACCAGAAAATATTGAGGAGAGATAATTTTTAATCCATAATAAACCAGCATGGGGATGGTGCCGCATGCAATCCACGAACCAATCAGGGCTCCCACAACAATGACAATCAACATGGCAGGCATTCCCTTCATCATGCTTTTAATGACTCCGTTTTCAATCTCTTTAAAGGAGTATCCGAGGTACAAAGCAATGAATCCGGCTACGGTAGCTGCAGCAATCAACAAGATCTCTGCACTTAAGTGTAACAGTCCATATCCGAATCCAAGGAAAACAGCAATTGCGATAAGGGGTATCAGGGATTGTGTAAAGGTTGGAACCTTTTTAGTTTTTGTCATTTCGAGCGGTTATAAATAGAATGTCATTTCCTTATTGTATTCCGGGCCGGGTATACAGCACTTGTCAGATCGACAGGCAAGGTTTAATTTTCAAAGGTTCCTTTCCTTATTAACTGACCTTTTCGTACCATCATCTCTCCGTTGGCGAACAGAAAGGTTATCTCATTTTTTTCGTTCAATAGTACAAGATCTGCATCTTTTCCGGTTTCAATGCGACCCTTGTTCGTAAGTTTCAGGATATTGGCGGGATTTGAAGTCACAAATGGCAAAGCCTCCCCCCATGGAAGACCTTCATCTGTAACCAGTTCCAACAACATGTGGAAAATTGCGTCCGGGCTTCCCATGCCCAGCTTCACTAATTTTCCGTCTTTAAAATAGGGGAGTGAGCCACAACCATCGGAAGTAACAGTAATGTGACCGGGTGGCACACCAGCCTTGAGAACTTCCATTACGGCAGCAGAAGCTTTTATATCCTCCTGATCGAAATCCTTTGGGAAAGCAGTAAAATCAACATAACCTTTTTTGCCGTATTTTTTGGTCTCTTCGAGGATATGATCATTCCGGTTGCAATGGGTAGGCAGAAACTGCGTAAACCACAGGTCGCTTTTTTCCACTGCCTGATAAATGGGATGAAAAGGATTCTCCCTGTCACCCATGTGCAGGTTCACAATACCTGACTTTCCTGAGAACATCCCTCCTATCCGTGCATGCACAGCCAATCTGATCAGTTCATCCACAGAGGGTTCTGATGACCTGTGATCAGAAATCGCAACTTCACCAACACCGATCACTTCCTCGATTAATGAGACATCCCTTCCAACATCCCCCAGGATGGTGGGTGTAGGTACCTGGTATGCCCCGGTAAACATCCAGGCAGAGACTCCTTCAGCCCGTAGTGATTTAACTTTCATCAGAACACTTTCGAGATTTCTTGTCATTCCATCCGTTCCCAGCAAGCCAATCACAGTTGTTACCCCTCCTTTCAGCATCTGGCTTAACTGAATTTCCGGTGTACGGGTTGAAGGTCCCCCCTCACCCCCTGCACCGGCAATGTGCACATGCCCGTCAATCAGACCGGGAATGGTTTTTAAGCCATTCCCTTCTATTCTTTCCACTCCAGGTATTCCCAGTCCATTCCGGTTAAGATCTTTGCCGAGAGTCAAAATTTTTCCGCCTCCAATCAGGATATCAATACTTCCCAGGGGCTCCGGAGCGTAAACATTGGTTGATTCAATCAGTATCATATTTTCTTGCTTTCAGGTTCTCTGTTTTGCCAGATAAATCTTTGATTCTGCAACAAACCAGGGATTGAGCAAATCCGGTTTATTGTATTCCAGAAAATTGCCATCGAGTTTCCGGACAGTACCCCCGGATTCAGTGATGATCATGTGACCAGCAGCAATATCCCATTCCATGGTAGGACCCAGCCTGGGATATACATCAGCTCTCCCTTCAGCGATGAGGCATAATTTCAGCGAGCTACCGGCAGATAACAATTCGATTTTTTCATTGCTTTGTTCAAGCTGTCCGATAAATTCCTTCGTTTCTGGTGAAAGATGAGAGCGGCTGGCAACCACTCTGGTTGTCTTTCCCTCGCTTTTTTCAGGCAACCTGACAGAACGTTCAGCTAATGCAGCCGGGAATTGCTTTACATCCTCCCGATCGATCCGGTCAATCCTGTGAGCACCCCATTCCTTTACGGCATAATAGAGGCGTTTAAGCACCGGAAGATACACAACTCCAAGAACGGGTTCATTATTCTCGATAAAGGCAATATTTACTGTAAATTCCCCATTTTTCTTGATGAACTCTTTGGTCCCGTCGAGCGGGTCGATCATCCAGAAACTGTCCCATTCCTTTCGTTCGTCATAGGGTATATCCCTTCCTTCCTCACTCAACATCGGGAAATCACTTTGTTGAAGTAATGATTTGATCACAGCATGTGAACGAAGGTCAGCAAGGGTAAGGGGAGATTGATCTTCCTTAAGATTGATCTTCAGATCTCCAGAATCATACACTTCCATGATCGCCATCCCTGCTTCAATGGAAGCACGGATCGCAGTACTTAGCAGGTTCATTAATGTTTGAATTTCCATACCAGTAGGACAATTTTCCGGATGCCTTTGTTCATTAGAAAAAAAGTTATTCAGTTAGTGGTTATTCCGCCTCCTCCTCCGGCTGGCCATGTGAAATAGCCATAACCCAACCTCACTACTCAACTCTCTCTTCTTTTACCCAGCCTCGTCTTCTGTAGTCGCATTTTTGGCGGCGAAGGAGGATACCGAGCACCTCATCATTCACTGCTCATCACTTCCCTTCATC
>CAZTES010000067.1:0-14562 GCA_964612275.1 uncultured Rikenellaceae bacterium | reverse complement strand
CTATATCATGAAAATATCTTTTCATTCCACCTATTATTAAATTGAATCAGCAAGTATTATTTTTTCTCCTCCTGTGGTTTTTCCTCAGTCTTTCCATCATTCCCGGGCTTGTTCGTGCCATTTTCAGCTGGTTCTTGTCTTTCTTCCTGTTGCCTGGATTGTACCTGGTCACTGCCTGGTTGTCTGCTTCTTTGGATTGTAGGTTGCGTCCCGGAGTCCCTCTCTGTTCTGAACTGACCCTGCGGATTCTGTCTCAATATTCTCATCCGCTCTTCCCTTTCAGCTGCTCTCTTTGCTGCTTCCTGTTGAATCGCTTCCTCTTCCAATCGTTTTTGCTCCTCCCTCTGGGCTATAATCTCAAGAAATTCCTCTCCCCGAAGAGCGAATTTTTCGGGATCTTCAGGAATTGACAACAATACTTTAGCTCCCTCTTCCAATCCCATTTCAACAATGATCTCATTCTCATTTGATTCACCAAGAACGACAATCTGTTTAAAGCCATTTTTGATAAATACATACGAGAAACTATCCGTGGCATGGACAGCTTCAAGCGGGATATAAAGTACATCTTCATACATAGATGTAATAATTTGATTGCTGGTTGTCATGGACGGTCTGAGGATAGGATCAGTTTCATTTAATTTAATGATCACTTCAAATACCTTAGCATCTGTATTTGGCAACTGTTCACCGATATTGGCCACTTCATTAATTAGACCCGTGTAACTCTTCTCAGGAAATGCATCTACGCCAATTCTGACCGTCTGCCCGGGCTTAAGTTTACTCACATCAATTTCATTAACATATGTTTTGGATATCATTGAAGATAGATCCGGCAGGGTAGCTACCGTCAGATCCCACGGACTGATGGTTGAACCGACAGTTCGTTTCTGGCCACTGAACTCCCTCTGATAGATTACCATCCCGGATCCCGGAGCATATATGGTAAATTGATCAAGTACACTATTCATTTCATCCAGGGTACGTTGCCGTCTGGCCCGGTCAATTTCTGCCTCCCGCATATCCGTCTGAGCCTGCCTCACCTTCAGCTCGTAGTTCTTCACCGCCTGGTCATGCGCTCTCTGGGCTTTATCCAGGTTAATCTGAGCCTGGCGGATGGTTGCCGGTGGTTCAAATTTGGACTGTTCAAGTGTGATCTCCATCTCCTCCATATTATAGTTCAGATTGATTAATTCATCCCGCAGGTTCCTTAGCTGAATGGTGGTATCAAGCTTTGTTCTAAGCAATGCTGATTCGCTCTGTTCAAGCCGATCCATCGCATCCTTCAAACTATTATCTGCTTCAGCTTTATCAAGCTGGGCAACATAATCTCCTGAATCAACAACGGTACCCTCAGGTACTAAATCCTGGATTTTGAGCTGATTGAACCGCAGGTTTCTGCTCCGCAATTCTGCTGGTGCCATGATATTGGTTGATCTTTCTGCCTGTAATTCACCGGTTATGGTAACAAGTATTTCAAACTTCCCCCTGGTAACCTCAACTTCCAAACGGGAGATGTCATCCGTGGAAGTCAACTTATTGAAAATAATAAGGCCAACAATTATAACGACAATGACTCCTACAGTAATAAAAATGGTTTTTTTCATTTGAATAAAATTTAAAAAATTGGGTCTGTGCTCACATCTTCAAAAATTGCGCCCAAAAGTAACAAAAATATCAATTCCTAAGGCATCGAATGCCTTTTTAACACTTTTTAACTTATTGATAAAAAGTGGTTCTTGTCTTAAACTATTTGACATTTCAAACCGGGTATTTATTCCATCCATATGTTATTTTTTTATTACATCAAGCTCGACATGATTTTTAGTGCAATCACGGGTATGAAATCCCAAAGCAAGCTTTGGAAACCTATTCCGTAGCAGAGCTGCGGGGTATTAAACCCTCCGCCTTCGGCGGGATTGTTCGACTTACAAATTTCAATGCACTGCGTTTTTGAAATTAGAGTCTCACAAATAACCGGCAGTTCTATTGCATTTCCAACTTTGAAATTCACCGGAATGATATTAAGTATTGGGCTGAGTAGTGATGGATTTTGGCATTCTTTCTTTCTTCACCATGCAGAAAAGATCGAGTTATTCGCCGGCAGTCAGGAAAGGCGTAATCACATTGATAATTCTCTCTGCCAGGGCATTGGCGCATTTCAGGCTATCGCTCTCGGCATAAACCCGAAGGATTGGTTCAGTGTTGGATTTTCGTAAATGCACCCATTCTTTCCCGAAATCAATGCGTACTCCATCCGTATCGTTCATCGGGTGGTCTTTAAATCTCTTTTTAATCTCGGTCAGCAGCCGGTTGATATCTGTGCCGGGAGAAAGGGTTATTCTGTTTTTGGATATAAAATAATCGGGATAGGATCTTCTCAATGCTGAACAGGAGAGGCCCGACTTTGACAGGTGGGTTAGGAACAGGGCTATACCTGCCAGGGCATCTCTGCCATAATGAAATTCTGATAAAATCACACCCCCGTTCCCCTCACCTCCAATGACTGCATTCTTTTGTTTCATCAGCTCTACCACGTTCACTTCACCCACAGCTGAAACGTAATGCTTACATCCATATTTATTCGTTATATCCGATAATGCGCGGGTAGAAGAGAGGTTTGAGACGGTATTCCCGGGTTTGTGCTGTAAGACATAATCGGCAACGGCAACCAGCGTATACTCCTCTCCAAACATGGATCCGTCTTCGTTTACCAGAGCCAATCGGTCCACATCCGGATCAACCACAATTCCCAGATTTGCACCTGTCCGCCTTACCGTTTGAGAGAGGGTTTCCAGGTGTTCCGGTAACGGTTCCGGATCATGTGTGAATTTACCATCCGGTATACAATTTACCTCAACGATATCCCGGACTCCCAATGCCCGGAGAAGTGCTGGAACCACTATTCCACCAATCGAATTAATCCCATCAACCACAACCTTGAAATTCGCTCCGGCAATCTTATCCCTGTTAACCAGATCCAGTTCAACAATTTTGTTAATGTGTTTCCCTGAATAGGTATCGTCGGTAACCGCACTTCCAAGATCTGCCCACTGAGCAAACCGATATCTGCTTTTTTCTGCCAGTGATAAAATGGCCATTCCATCCTGTTCATTCACAAATTCTCCCCTTTCATTCAATAGCTTTAAGGCATTCCAGTTGGCTGGATTATGACTGGCTGTAATGATTATCCCGCCCTGGGCTTGTTCTTCTGCAACAGCAATCTCAACAGTGGGTGTAGTCACCATTTCAAGATCAAGGATGTCAATACCACAACCCATTAAGGTTCCTGTTACGATCTGGCTTACCATTCTGCCGGAAACCCTTGCATCCCTTCCAATAACTACGATTAATTTCATGTTCTTAAAACGATCGGAGAGCCATGTTCCATAAGCAGAAACAAATTTTACAACATCCACTGGAGTAAGTCCTTCACCAGGCAGATCTCCAAGGGTGCCACGGATTCCGGAAATCGATTGAATTAGTGCCATGTTACAAGATCGTCAAGAATCAAATTTCTGTAAAAATAGCTAAAATATCAAAAATAAAACAACATAATCGAAAAGTGAAATCATGCACAACTGGTCAATTCCATCCGTTAAAATCGTACCTTTGCGGTTGAAATAAAAGGATTCATGCAAAAACCGGAGAAAACAGGTCAAAGGATTCAAGGGAATGAAGCAATCCGTTTGAACAAATACATTGCAAATGCAGGGCTTTGTTCAAGAAGGGAAGCCGATGAACTGATCCGTGCAGGATTGATCACTGTTAACGGCAGGGTAACAAACACTCTGGGGACCAAAGTTGCACCATCCGATGTGATAAAATACGACGGGAAAATCCTTGCGAAAGAAAAAAAGGTGTATATCCTGCTGAATAAACCAAAAGACTTTGTCACCACGACGGATGATCCGCATGCCAGGAAGAAAGTGACAGATCTTATTCAGAAAGCCTGTCCGGAAAGGGTGTATCCGGTGGGCCGGTTGGACCGCATGACAACCGGCGTTTTGCTCCTTACCAATGATGGAGAATTAACCACAAAACTAACCCATCCAAAATATAACCGAAAAAAAATCTATCACGTATTCCTGAACAAAAACGTGAAGGGAGATGATCTGGATCAACTCGCTAACGGGATTGAGCTTCCTGACGGAAAGGTTTTTGCCGATGCTGCTGCTTATGTTGATCCGGAAGACAAAAAACAGGTTGGCATTGAGATCCACTCCGGAAAAAACAGAATCATCCGGCGGATGTTTGAATACCTCGGATACAGGATCGTGAAGCTTGACCGGGTCTATTTCGCCGGTTTAACAAAAAAAGGACTTACCCGGGGTGAGTGGAGATACCTGAAGGAAAAAGAGATCATCATGCTGAAAACTGGGAAGTACAAATAATTTTCACGGTTGCACTCTTGAACCACAAGAAACGTTACATATTTACAGCCCTGATCCTGGGGTTCACCCTTTTCCGGTCAATGTCTCAGGAAGACCATTATCATGGTGTCGTTGTCGATTCAAGAACGGGAACACCCCTGCCATTCGTCACCATACTTTTCAATAACTCAGGAAGAGGGACAACCTCCCAGATCGATGGTCGTTTTTCTATTCCGGCTAACCGGGGAATTTCTACCCTTACCTTCTCCTGCGTGGGATATCATTCCGAACTGCATGAACTGACCGGTTCCGATATCAACAAGACAATCACTATCCGATTGAAAGCCAAAGCCTACAGGATTGATGAAGTGAAAGTCTTTCCGGGAATCAATCCGGCGCACCGCATTATCGAAAAAGTATATGAAAACAAAAAAATAAACGATCCGGAAGAACGAGAATCATTTACCTATACGGCATACAATAAGTTCTATATAACCATGGATGCAGACAGCCTGTCGGGAATCGATTCCCATTCACTGCCTGATTTTGAACGAAATCCATTCTCTATACCGGACTCCAACTTAGCCAGGCTCGGTGAACTCATTAAAAAACAACACCTTTTCCTGCTGGAATCTGTCAGCCAACGGACATTCAGGCATCCGGATCAAAACAGTGAAAAAGTGATTGCATCCAGGGTGTCCGGATTTAAAAATCCAACCTTTTCAATCATCGCTACGCAGGTTCAATCCTTCTCCTTTTATAGCGATTTTATCCGGATTATGGAAAAAGATTACCTGAACCCCATTAGTAAAGGGAGTACCCATAAATACCTCTTTATCCTGGAGGATACGATTTACACAGAAAACAACGATAGCCTGTTCGTGATCTCTTTCCAGCCCAAAAAAGGGAAGGTGTTTGACGGAATGGAAGGCTTTTTTCATATCAACTCGAACGGGTATGCCATCCAAAATGTTGTCGCTTCAGCTCCCGGCCCAAATAACATGATGGATATTAAGATCCAACAAAAATATGCTTTGCTGGATGAAAGTCAATGGTTTCCCATCCAGCTGAACACTGATCTTACCATTTATGGTCCCCCGAGGGGAGGATCATCTGGAAAGGATAACCCTCTCAAACTCTATGGCATTGGAAAAACCACCCTTTCAAATATCCAGCTTAATCCCCAACTGGAAAGAAGGAGGTTTGACGGACTGGAATTTGAAGTAGAGCAGGGAGCAACAAAAAAAACGGAGAAGTTCTGGGAACAATACCGCACAGAAGCCCTGACTGCAAAAGATACTACGACATATCATGTTGTCGATTCCCTTGGAAAAGAGCTCAACCTCGATCGTAGGCTAAATACCTTCGAGACCTTTGTTACCGGATATATTCCCTTCCACTTTTTACATATTGACTATACCTCACTGCTTAACTACAATGATTATGAAGGGATTCGTATCGGGATTGGAGCAGTAACCAACAATAAACTTTCCCGCTATTTCAGTCTGGGAGGCTATTTTGCATACGGATTCAGAGACAATGAGATCAAATATGGCGGAAAAATATCGGTAAAAATCAGTGAGGATCCCGAAATAAAACTGGAAACAGCCTATCGAAACGATGTGGAAGAACCAGGAGACTATCACTTCCTGAGGGAACGAACTGAAGTTTCATCCGAAGCATACCGCATCTACCTGATCGAAGAGATGGACCAGTTTAAAGAATATAAAATCTCTCTAAGCTACCATTCCCACAGGCATCTACAAGCCTTACTCTTTATGGATCAAAGATGGGTGACTTTTGGAAACGATTATCTTTTTAGCTACGACGATACAAATCCTAAGGTCTACCTGGGAAATTCACGCTATACCGAAATCGGGCTTTCGTTCCGGTTTGCTTATAAAGAGAAGTTCCTGAAAATCTCGGATCAGTTTGTCTCGGTGGGAACGAAATATCCTGTCCTGTATGGAAATATAATACAGGGAATCAACTGGTTTGATAGCCAGTTACAATACACCAAACTTGAAATGAAGCTATCGAAACTGATCAGAACAAGGAACCTGGGGGAGGTCGGGTTAACCCTTACCGGGGGAATGGTATCGGGCGATGTCCCGTTTTCTTTGCTCTACAACGGTCACGGAAGCTATAAAGATTTTACGGTTGAAACGGCAAACAGCTTTGCGACCATGCGAATGGATGAATTTGCCTCCGACCGTTTTGTATCGTTTTTTTACCAGCAGAATTTCGGGGAAATCCGCCCCCCATCAAAAACCTTCAGACCATCAATAGTCTGGATAAACAACATTGGATTTGCAGACAGGAAAACGTCGGATAACCACAGCAACCTGCAGCGCAGAACAATGGAAAAAGGCTATTTTGAATCCGGAATCCTCATCAATGACCTGTTGAATCAATGGTTTTTCGGGATCGGAATGGGTGCATTCTACCGGTATGGACCCTACTCGCTTACAAAAACTATTGATAACTTTGCATTCAAGTTCACGATAACCTTAAACATCTGATAAACGATTGATGAAGCATAGATCAGGATTTGTAAATATCATTGGAAATCCAAACGTCGGGAAATCAACCATCATGAATTCCCTGGTAGGGGAAAAGCTATCCATCATCACCTCAAAAGCGCAAACCACCCGGCACCGCATCATGGGTATTGTGAATGGGGAGGAGTTTCAAATTGTGTATTCTGACACACCGGGCATTATAACACCCGGTTATAAACTGCATGAATCAATGTTGAAGTCGGTCAATACCGCCCTGACGGATGCGGATATCCTGGTGTACATAACCGATGTGGTGGAGAAGATTGACAAGCATCCCGGGTTTTTACAGAAAATTGCAAAACTGGAGATCCCGGTTCTTACGGTGATCAATAAAATCGACCTGTCCAGCCAGGAGGAGGTTGAATCGTTAATCCGAAAATGGCAAGCCCTCTTTCCAAAAGCAGAAATTATCCCGGCCTCAGCCATCAATAACTTCAACCTTGAAAAATTGCTCCAGCGGATCATTGAACTTCTTCCCGAAGGACCTGCTTATTTCCCAAAAGACCAGTTCACCGACAAAACGGAACGTTTTTTTGTTTCGGAGATCATCCGGGAAAAAATTTTCACCCGGTATCAAAAGGAAATACCTTACTCGGTGGCTATTGAGGTGGAATCTTTTAAGGAAGAAAAAGAGATTATTCGTATCCGGGCTATTATCTTTGTACTGCGGGAAAGCCAGAAGGGAATCATTATCGGGCACAGGGGGCAGTCGCTGAAAACAATCGGGCAGCTTGCACGCGAAGATATGGAGGCGTTTTTCGGAAAAAAGGTGTACCTGGAGCTGTATGTAAAAGTAAACAAAGAGTGGAGAGACAAAGAGCGGCAACTGAAAAAACTGGGCTATTGAACCTTCCGGCATGACGGCATCAAACAGGACCGGGTACGTCTTCCGAAAGGTTCGGATAACAACCTGAAAAATGAGCAATATCGTAGCGATAGTCGGCAGACCAAATGTTGGCAAATCAACACTCTTCAATCGTTTGACGGAAAGCAAGCAAGCTATCGTTGATCAGCAGGAAGGGGTGACACGCGACCGTCATTATGGAAAATCAGAATGGAATGGCGTGGAATTCTCAGTGATTGATACCGGTGGCTATGTAGTCCGCTCGGATGATGTTTTTGAAGATGAGATTAGAAAACAGGTCAAGCTGGCCATTGAAGAATCGGATGCTATACTTTTTATGGTGGATGTTACAACCGGAATAACCGACCTGGATGAGGGAATTGCCCGGATGCTGAGGAAAACACACAAAACCACCTACCTTCTGGTCAACAAGGTGGATACAACCGGGAGACGCTACGATGCAAATGAGTTCTACCGCCTGGGAATGGGGGACCTCTATCTCATCTCCTCCATCAATGGCAGTGGAACAGGTGAGATCCTGGATGATCTGGTAAGGAATTTCAAAAAACCCTCCGCACCCACCCTTGCTGATCTTCCAAAATTCACGATCATTGGTCGCCCAAATGTTGGAAAATCTTCCCTGGCAAATGCACTCCTTGGTACAGAGAGAAATATCGTCACTCCGATTTCAGGTACAACACGGGATTCTATTTATACCCGTTACCAAAAATACAACCACGATTTTTATATTATCGATACTGCCGGACTCCGGAAAAAAGGGAAAATTGCACAGAATATCGAGTTCTATTCTGTCATGAGGGCTGTCAGAGCCATTGAAAATGCAGATGTTTGCCTCTTACTTATCGATGCGACACGCGGAATGGAAGCACAGGATGTGACCATCTTTTCACTGGTAAAAAGAAACCGGAAAGGCATCGTGATCCTTGTTAACAAATGGGATCTGATTGAAAAAAACAGGGAGACCACCCAAACCTTTCAACAACTAATAGAGGAAAAAATTGCTCCATTCCGGGATGTCCCGATTATCTTTACCTCAGCCATTACAAAACAAAGAATTTACAAAGTACTGGAAGTGGCTATTCGTGTATTTGAAAACCGGAAAAGAAAAATCCCGACAGCCCGGCTGAATAAAATCATGCTTGAAACCATTGAAAAAAACCCGCCACCATCCGTTAAAGGGAAGTATATCAAGATAAAATATGTTACCCAATTGCCAACCCATGCTCCATCTTTCGCTTTTTTCTGTAACCTCCCGCAATACATAAAAGAACCCTACCGAAGATTCCTGGAAAACCGGTTGCGCGAAAGCTTCGACTTCACCGGAGTCCCTCTCCAGATCTTCTTCCGGAAAAAATAGAAAATTTCTTCTCCACTCTTTTTTTCCTAAGCCTTCTTTGCCCGCCGACTATGTCGGCCGAAGTCCGAAGCCTTGGCGAAGGTGGGAGCTTCAACCTTAGCCTTTTTTATACATACATCCTACGCCTTTTTTCATACCTTTGTATCAATGAAAAAAGTTGCAGCAATATGGATTGTAACCGGAGTCGTCATGGCTTTTTCTTTTTCGTGCCAGGAAATTGAATCCATCTCCGAAATTCCCTATATCGAATTTAAAAACTTCGAACTCAGGGATACAACTGATATATTAGGTAATCCGGGAAAGATCGGGGAGTTGATATTTAAATTCGAGGATGGGGATGGGGATATCGGGCTTGAACAACCCGATTCAATCTCCTCAGATACCACCAACTATAACCTTTTCTTTACACTCTATGAAAAAATTGAGGGCCAGTTTCAAAAAGTCGATGAAGAAGACCTTGAAACACCTCTGAATTACAGAATACCCTATATCGAAAATATCGGTCAGAACAAAACACTGAAGGGAGAAGTAAAGGTCGAATTCTATTATTATCTTTTAATGCTTTACGATACGATCAAGTATGAATTTTATATCGTCGACCGTGCATTGCACAAAAGCAATGTCGAAACAACAACGGAAATAGCATTTACTGATTAGTCAACTCTTGATCTCTGTTTCCCCTTTATCATAAATAACCCCATTGTTCTGCCTACTAGTTCGTTAACTGTAAATGAAGCCTTTATGATTATAACACATGAAAATAAAATGGCAGATCTGATCCATATGAATTATCTGTTAATTTCAGTGATCAATCGCTTTGGCATCCAACTGGGTTTCGAAAATAAAACGGTAGAACAGGTATGCAAAGAACATCAAATCGATACCCGCTTTTTCCTCGAGATCGTTAATGCATTTCATAACAAAGAGTATTTCCCCGACAAAAACCTGCAGACGTTTAGTATCAAATTAATCGTTGAATACCTTTTAAAGACCCATCGCTATTACCTTGAAGAAAAAGTTCCGGAACTGGAAATCCTGATCGATAAAATGGTGAAGGAATGTTATTCAGATGCGGAAAATATAGGCGTTCTGATACAATTCTTCACCGAATATAAAAATGAATTGGCAACCCATACCCGACGGGAAGATGAAGTAGTATTTCCTTATGCATTGAAAATAGAAGAAGCTTATGAGCATCCGAAAAACCGAAAGGACCTTATTGCTGAACTTAGAAAATACTCCATGCGGGATTATATGAATGAGCACGATAACATAGAAGAGAAGTTATTTGATCTGAAAAATATCATCATCAAATACCTTCCTCCTCCAAAAAATAAAACCCTCTGCAATACAGTCCTGACGGAATTGTTCAATCTTGAACAGGACATTAACGATCATAGCCGCATAGAAGAGAAGGTGCTGGCACCAAAAGTGGTTGAACTCGAAAAAAAATTAATCTCCCATTGACAATGGGTCCAATATTTCACCCGGTTTAACCATGCCAAAACTATCTGTCATAATCGCTGAAGAATCCTTCCTGATCAGAAAAGGTCTACTGTCCCTGTTGCTGGAATTTCCCAGTATTGGCAGAATATCTGAGTCAACAAATGAAGAAGCACTCCTGGAAAAACTTGATAAGGAATACTATACGATCTGCTTTATCAATCCATCCCTGCTGACGGCACAGGGAATTAAGAAAATTGAGGAAAAGAACCTGAGACGATCCAGGGTAATGGTGGCGATCCTGCCATCAGGGTCATCCGATAAGGCTCAAATGAAGCACTTTGCTGAAAGCATTACACTGGACCAGGGAAAAAGCCAACTGGTAAAAAAAATAGATGGCCTCTTTACCCAATTTGTTAAAAGTCAACCGGATTATGAAAACTCATCCGGACTAAGCAAGCGGGAGAAGATCATACTGAGACACATTGCACTTGGATATACCAACAAAGAGATTGGCGAAAAATTGTTTATCAGCACCCATACCGTTGTTACACACAGGAAAAACATCACCCGGAAAATCGGTATCAAAACGGTTTCCGGGCTGACCGTATACGCAATATTCAATAAGATTGTTGAAATGGATGAGATCAGAAAATCCAGGTGACGCCCGGAAAAACTACATCTTAATGGCCATGAAAAGGACGTCATCAACCTGTTTATGATTGCCTTTCCACAGGTCAAAATTGTTCTTTACATGTTCATATTGTTCTTCCATAGGCTTCTTCCAGATATCATCCAGCAGATCTTTCATGCGTGCCATCTTAAACTTCTTGCCCATCGGTCCGCCAAACTGATCCGGATACCCATCGGAGAACATATAAATGATATCTCCCTCATCCATCTGCATTTCCTGGTTTTGAAAATTCTTATCCTCAATGATCTCACCACCCACGGAACTCCGGTTACCTTTCAGATAAACCTGTTCCCCTTTATGGAAGTAAATAATGGGCCGCATAGCCGATGCAAAACGTACCGTCCTGTTGGTTGTGTTCATTACACAAACAATCATATCCATACCATCATTCGAGTGTTCGGTTTCAACATTCTGGTTCAACGTTTCGGTGATCTCATTATCAAGTGTTGTCAGGATATCCGATGGAATGATAATATCCTGCCTGTTAATAATATCCTTGATCAAAGTAGAGCCGATCATTGACATAAATGCACCGGGAACACCGTGTCCGGTTGAATCGGCACAGACGATAATAAACTGGCCTTTCCCAATCTTATCAAACCAGTAAAAATCACCACTTACGATATCCCGTGGCCGATAGAAAAGGAAAAAGCCGGGAAAAGCATCGCGCAACTTATGGACCGGGGGCAAAATACTTGCCTGGATCCGCTGAGCATAATTGATACTATCTGTTATTTCGCGATTTTTCTGTTCAATTTCCTCTTTCTTCTCAACCACTTCCCGGGTCCTTTCATCCAGCCTCTTTTCCAGGTAAGCCTGTAACTTTTTCTGGTTTCTCTCCCGTACCATAATGATCACTACCACGGATCCAATAAAAATGAATGCAACCAGGGTTATAAACCACCAGGTCTTCCAATAGGGTTTGCGTATGATAAAAGGTACTGTCAGGGGCTCTTCCGTGGTCTGCCAGTACCGGTTATACGATCTCAGCAAAAAGGTATATTCTCCATCATCAATTCCGTAGATAACCTGTGGGATACGTGTTATCTCCGACCACTCATCATCATAATTTACCAATTTATACTGATAGCTGACCAGTTCCGGATTCCTGTAGCTTAATCCGATAAAATCGATCTTTAGCTTATACTTATCGTATGGCATAATGATTTCATTCCTTAAGTCAACCGGTTTATCGGAAAAATTAATAGAAACGATGTTGTTAATTGGCGGTATAAGACTACCCTGATCCTTCGAGGGATCATACTTAATCACCCCATTATTGGTACCGAATACCACGGCTCCCTCACTGTCAAGGAGAATGGCATTGGAATTGCAATCGCTGGTAATTCCCAGTTCCCTTCCAAATGTTGTAATGATTGTGTCCGGAATAATGAAACGACTGAATCCCAGGCGGTGGCCAACCCAGATGTTTTGGTTTTCCAACAGGAGGCAATAACAATAATCTGATATCAATCCATCCCAGGTTGTATAGTTATAGGTGGTATCTTCTGTGAAATGATACAATCCGTTCCCATACGTTGCAGCCCAAATGTCACCTTCTTCAGAAACGGTAACAACCTGAAACTCATTTTTCTTGGTATAATAGGTAATCTCCTCACCCAGGCTCAGCTTACCTTCCTGAATATAATACAGGCGGTTACTCACAGTTGCTATCCAACCCCTTCCCAAATGATCGATAAAGATATGGTTGATCTTGTTATGAGGTAATCCATCACGGGTAGAAAACTGTTGCATTTCCCCTGTTTGATAATCATAAATAAGCACACCATTGGAGGTAGCAATCCAGACCTCTGTATTCTTGCCTGTTATGTAATTTACAGTGTTCTCCAGGGAGTTCCTTGAATCAAATACTGAGGTGTATCTGCCCGATTTCTCATCCAACAGATAAACTCCCTGGTCGGATGTTCCCACCCAGATTTTTCCATCAGGGTCGCGGTACAAAGACGAAATCCTGCTCCCCGACAGATCACCCGACCACCGGTAAAATTGTGCTTCACCATCGAAATCTTTGCCCGTTCTGGTAATTCCGTTATTGGTACCCAGCCAAAATTGTCCCTCATATTCATACAGGGCGGTGATATTGGATCCTGACTCTTTCTCCTTAAAATCATAAAAAAGAAAGGCTTCATTAAGCATCAAGGCGAGGCCATTTCCATAGGTCCCCATCCAGATATTCCCCTCCATGTCCTGAAACACACAGATGATGTCATTATATCCCAGGCCATTCTCCTGATTAAAGATCAGGTGACTGCTGAAGGATTCCGAATCCCGGGATTGCTGAAGTTTAAACACCCCTTTCCTGAAGGTGCTTAACCAGATATTCCCCTCAACATCTTCCATGATATTCTGGATATTGTCTCTCTCCAACCCGATTTTTTCACCCAAATTTTCGATCTGCATACTACCCTTCTCTTCGTTTCCGGTTTTAATGCGGTATACACCCCTGTCTGAGGTCCCTGCATAAAGCATCCTGTCACTTCCCAGAAAAATTTTCTGAAACCGGGTCTGCGGTAATGAATCAATTGTTCCGGTAAAGACCGGATCCTCTTCATCATTCCTGTACGAGAAGATGCAAATGCTGTCCTGGGTTCCAACAAGTAACCTGTTGTCTGATGTAAATTCAATGGAATAGACAAGCAGCGGTCCAAGATCCAGGGCTCGTACATGGGACGTATCCTGCGGATCAACAACCAGCAAACCACTATTCTGGGTTGCAAATACCAGGTTCCCCTGCATATCTTCCTTGATTTCATTAATCCGGCTATAGGTTATCGCTCCGGTATTCAGGATCGAGAGATGCGCACCGTCGAAGCAGCTAACAGAACCATCATCGTGTCCGAACCATAAGATCCCATTCCTGTCCCGGTAACTGGTCCTGACATAACCATCCGGTATGGAATCGGTTATGATATCACTTCGAAAAGTAAAACCATCATAACGACAGAGGCCTCCTCCCGTACCCAACCAGAGGTATCCATAACGGTCCTGGTTTATCGTATAGACAAACCGGTCACACATGCCATCTTCCACCTGGAAGGTGCGAAATGAGAAAGATTGTGATCTCGATTCACTGAAATGGGAAAAAAACAGGCAAGCGAAAACGATTACCGGAATGAATTTATGAAAATCCTTCATATGTCTCTCACTTTTCTTGCTTTACTTATTTTTCGGTTTTACCCCAATATTGTATTTGTATTTTGGGACTCCACCGATCGGAATAGTAAAGAAAGGTAAGAGTTCTCCATATT
>CAZTES010000066.1:0-14684 GCA_964612275.1 uncultured Rikenellaceae bacterium | reverse complement strand
TCCATGTCGTTCACCGGGACTCCGTCCAGCAGACCGCCCACGTTGCGGCTGCTGAAGCCCCGGATGGTGACCTGTGCATCCCCGTCTCCTCCCCCCTCGTGGGTAGCATAAACACCCGGTGTTGAGTTAAGCACCATGGGGATATCCTGCGCAGCGATCTCCTCCTGCAGTTTTCTCGGTTGAATGTTGCTGAATGCAACCGGTGTTTCCCGGGAACGGGCAACATCGGCTACCACCCGGACTTCCTGCAGCACAACGGTAACCAGTTCAAAATGAAGAAATACCGGTTGATCAGCCACCTCTACCCTCCGGGTCTGCGGCTCAAATCCAACATAGGAGACACGGATGTTATATACGCCGGGTTGAACTTCCAGGGTAAATGTTCCGTCATAACCGGTTACTGTACCCACTCCTGCAGCCAGCAGTACATTCACACCGATCAACGGTTCCTTGTTCTCCGAGTCGATGACCGTCCCCGTAATGGTCTGTTTCTGACCGGAAAGAAAGGAGGTAAGGAGCAAAAAAACGGGGAATATTAATCCTATTCTTCTCATAGTCCTGTGCTGAAGGGGATGCCATCCCGATAACATCCTGCACGAAAAACGGGGATGCGGATCTCCCTCCCTGTGCTTATTATCTGATCAACAGCTTCCGGTATGTTTTTGTTTGATCTTCCAGTGTGACCTGCAATACATAAATCCCCGGATTAAGTCCCTCAACAGGCAACGAGATGTTGTGTGATGATCCGGGTTGTGATACCTTGCGGAGAATCTTTCCTGTAATATTTAACAGCCGGATCTCTGTTATTCCCATTTGTGATTCAATAAAAAGGGATGAACCGGTAACCGGATTGGGATAGATCTTCACAAGTTCCGGATAGTCCGGGTGACCGATGGATGATGGTTGACCGGTGATTGTGATAGTGATTTCACCGTATATTCCTGAACCATCTTTTGAAATGGCTTTTACGACAACATTACCATCTTTTATGGCGGTAACCAGTCCGTCGCTGTTCACGGATGCTTCACCGGTTCCGTTCTCCACAATCCAGTACACCGGTTTTATGGTTGCATTTGCCGGTTCCACGGTTGCAGTAAGTTGACGTGTACCCCCGGGCGTATCGATGGTGGCATTGCCCCCTTCGGCACTAACGGTTATCCCGGTTACGGGGATCACGGTTTCGTTGGTGACCCGGATCAGCACTGTAGCCTCCGGTGTCTGTGAGTAACCATCGTGGGCTGTCACCTGCAGGTAAAAGCTGTCGCGTTCGGCAATGATCAATCCATTGGGATCAAACACCTTGATTTCACCGGTTTCGACATCCATCTCGAAGGGGATCAGGCGGATATCGCTGATGTAGACGAAGTTCCCGTAATTGATATAATAGGATAACGCATCCTCCTCTTCATCGGTTGCTACCGGGTTGCCGATAGACGTTCCGGCAGCAGCCTGTTCAGCCACAACAAATTCATAGGAGTAAATCGGGAAGGCGGGTGTCTCATTTGCGGGTGCCGGGTTAAATTCATGCCAGCCGAGGTATTCGAAAGTATTGGCTGGCAGGGTATCCCACTGTTCCAGGGCGTCAAATACCGATGGATTGGTGGTCACGCCTATGGTAATGTCTGGCTTTCGGATCAGGGTGTGGTCGCCTGTGATTGCCTTCCCCTCACCGGTAAAATAGGGGTAGGTGTCGGACCAGGCTTCTAACGTTCCTCCACCGGGAAGAGCAGCCGCTGCCGGGGCAGGAGCTCCCCATCGGGCAAAGAGGTCAACCAGGGTGCCGTTGCTCTTTTCCAGTGCTACCGCATCATTCCCATTGAAATACATTGCTTTGCTGATGTCGTATACCGGGCAGAGGAAAACATCCGCCCGCTGTTCCAACTGCTCCCAAATCGGGGCTTCCTGACCCTCTCCTTCCGGATCCCGCTTGTCGAGAACCACGACATAGGAACGGTAAGGTTGTAACTCGAAGGATGGCAGATCGATATACCATTGCGTTTCGGGTGGGGGAATATCCAGCCCATTGGAATACCGGGTAATGCGATAACCACCCAGATCAATAGCTGCATCGGTCGGGTTGTAAATCTCAAGTGCTTTGTTGGTGGACCATCCCTCCACATACTCTGAGATGATCAGATCGGTTTGTGCATGCATCAGTCCTGAAAAACAGAAGAGGATGAAGTAGAGTAGATTTTTTTTCATATGCTGTTATGTAGTAGTTTATAATTAATCCCCTGAAAGAAGGAGGTAAAATTACGAAAATTTTTCAAGATCCGCCGGTGTATCAATGGAGAGGCTGTCGTATTCAGTGATTTTAACATAGATGGTGTACCCATTCTCAAGCCAGCGATTCTGTTCCAGAGACTCAGCAAGTTCAAGTTCAGAGGGCTTTAACCGGGTAATTTCTCTTAGAATATCCGTTTGGTATGCATAAATGCCAATATGCTTCAGGAAGTTATGATTACGGATCCATTCCGAGCGTTTTTTGCCCTGGATATGGGGCAGGGGGGAACGGCTGAAATAGAGGGCTTGCTGCCTGAGGTTACAGACGACCTTGGGTATGTTCGGATCATCCAGCTCCTCAGGGGATTCTATCACCTTCGCCAGGGTGGCAATCTGGGTTTCAGGATTACCGAAACAGGTTATCAGATGCTGTATCTGCTCGGGTTGAATGAACGGCTCATCTCCCTGGATATTGATCACGATATCTACGATCCGGTTGTGTTCAGCTACATACTTTTCAAGGGCTTCAGCACACCGGTCAGTTCCGCTCACATGCTCGGGTGAAGTGAGGATTACATTTCCCCCGAAATCCTTAACAGCCATTTCAATCCTTGCATCATCGGTTGCAACAACAACCTGATCGAGAAGGCATGATGCCTGTTCATATACCCGGCGGACCATAGGTTTCCCGCCAATGTCAGCCAGCGGTTTGCCGGGAAACCGGGATGAATGATACCGGGCGGGGATTATACCAAGAAATTGGATCATAGAAAACGATTGATGAAAATTTTAAAATAGAAAAACAGATCAGGCCCCTTCAAGACACTGTTCGATCACTTTAGGGAAATGCTCGTATTCAAGCTGATGAACCCTTTCGGCAAGACTTTCCGGGGTATCCTCTTTTTTTACCGGACAACGAGCCTGAAAGATGATCTCTCCTTCATCATATATTTCATTAACATAATGGATGGAAATTCCCGATTCAGCATCCCCATTATTGATCACGGCTTCATGAACATGCCTTCCATACATCCCTTTTCCTCCATATTGGGGAAGAAGGGCAGGATGAATATTGATCATTCGCCCGGAGAATCGCTGCAGGATATTTTTGGGGATTAGCCAGAGGAACCCGGCAAGGACTACAAAATCAATCTGCGCATCCTGCAACTTATTCACTACTACATCTGTTTCATAGAATTCTTCGCGGGTAAAGACAAATGATGGCACAGCCAGAGCCGATGCACGGTTGAGAACATAGGCATCTTTCCGGTTAGACAGAACCAGGGCTACCGTTATCGTTTGATGGTTTTTAAAATACTCAATAACGTTTTGTGCATTGGTCCCGGAACCCGAGGCGAAAATTGCAATCTTTTTCATCTACAATGACTTACAAATAACAATTTCATTAAAATTACGCTTATTTTCAAAAATTGAGGAAAAAAACCATAGAAAAAAACAAAAAAGATTACTTTTATTTGAATAATTATTGTGAATTACATTTCTTTGCACAGTTACATTTTACCGTTAGTATAAATTAAAACTTAAAGTTATGTCAGACATTGCATCAAGAGTGAAAGCGATAATCGTTGATAAGCTTGGAGTTGATGAAAACGAAGTTACAGACGAGGCTAGTTTCACCAATGATCTTGGAGCAGATTCCCTTGACACGGTTGAGTTAATCATGGAATTTGAAAAGGAATTCAATCTTGGTATTCCTGATGATCAGGCAGAAACAATCAGTACCGTGGGGGAAGCGATCAAATACATTGAGGAGAACGCTAAATAATTGTTGATACTGCGTTAAAAGGGTATACATATGGAGTTAAAGCGTGTGGTTGTAACAGGCCTTGGAGCGATTACTCCAATCGGGAATAATGTTAAGGAATATTGCGATGGTCTGAAGAATGGTGTGAGCGGGTCTGACTGGATCACACACTTTGATGCCGAGAAATTCAAAACCAGATTTGCCTGCGAAGTAAAGCATTTTGATCCCCTCGATTACTTTGAGCGGAAAGAGATAAAAAAGTATGACCTGTTTGCCCAATTTGCCCTGGTCGCTATTGAAGAAGCAATAGTTGATTCGGGCATTGATCTTCAAACGATTGACATCAACAAAGCTGGGGCTATCTGGGGCTCCGGTATCGGTGGGATAAAAACATTCATGGATGAGATAATGGGCTTTGCAGCCGGGGATGGAACACCCCGTTTCAGCCCTTTTTATATTCCTAAAATGATTTCCGATATTGTTGCCGGATTTGTTTCCATGAAGTACGGCTTCCGGGGACCCAACTTCGGCACCGTTTCTGCCTGTGCAACATCAACTCACTCATTGATCGATGCTTACAATTACATCCGCCTGGGGAAGGCAAATCTTTTTGTGTCGGGTGGTTCTGAAGCAACCATCACTGAGGCAGGAATGGGTGGCTTTAATGCCATGCAAGCCATTTCAACCAATAACGATGAATACAAAACTGCTTCCCGCCCATTGGACAAAACACGCGATGGGTTTGTCATGGGAGAGGGTGCAGGAGCCCTTATCCTGGAAGAGTATGAACATGCAATAAGCCGGGGAGCAAAGATCTATGGTGAAATTGCCGGAGGAGGCCTCTCTGCCGATGCGTACCACATCACAGCACCACACCCCGAAGGGCTGGGTGCCGCACTGGCCATGGAATCAGCACTCGAAGATGCAAAAATGAAAGCGGAAGAGGTTGAGTATATCAATATCCATGGTACAGCAACTCCCCGGGGCGATATTTCTGAAATGATTGCAATACAAAAAGTCTTCGGGGAACATGCCTACAAAATGAATATCAGTGCTACCAAATCACTCACCGGACACCTTCTCGGAGCCGCAGGTGCAGCCGAAACCATAGCCTGCATCTTTGCCCTGGAAGAGGGTATTATCCCACCAACCATCAACTATTCTCACCCCGATCCTGAAATTGATAGCAAGTTTAACTTAACCGTTAATGCGTCACAAAAAAGAGAAATAAATGTAGCATTAAGCAACACCTTTGGCTTCGGTGGACATAATGCAACCATTATCATAAAGAAACTTCCTAGTTCCTTGCGTGAATAAAGACTCTTCTAATCAGCCCAATCCTGCTTTCACAGGGAAACGAGCGTTTTATTCCCAATTGAAAGCGACCCTGGGTTTTCGTCCTGGAAACCAAAAGTTGTACGAATTGGCGTTTGTTCATAAATCGGCTTCCATAAAACTGACCGATGGATCACTCGTGAATAATGAGCGACTCGAATTCCTCGGTGACGCGATCCTCGATGCTGCCATCTCACACTACCTCTTTGAAATGTATGATCATCAGAATGAGGGATTTCTTACCAAAATAAGATCGAAGATTGTGAACCGGGATAACCTCAATACACTGGCTGAAAAAGTGGGGATTGACAAGCTGTTGATTGCAAACGTTAACCAGAATATGGCCGGAAGAAACCTCTACGGTAATGCCCTGGAGGCATTGATCGGTGCCATTTACCTCGACCGGGGATATAACTTTACAAAAAAATACCTGATCCGCCGGGTTATTCAGCATCATCTTGATCTGAAAGAACTTGAAAAAACCGAAATAGATTTTAAAAGCCAGGTGATTGAATGGGCACAGAAAAATAAAAAGGAGATCCGCTTTTTTTCATCCGATCATTTTGATCCGGAAAATAAAATGCTCCACTTTTCCGTAAAACTGTTTATCGACGAGCAGCCGGTTGGCTCCGGAGAGGGATTTTCGAAGAAAGAGGCAGAACAACATGCATCAGAAGAAGCACTGCACAAACTGGAATCCGCGGATTTTTAGAATAGAGCATTGTTTTTTCCGCAGAATATAGTGGAATAATGGTTATTTTTATCCTGGCTATTCCTGATGATGATGAAAAAGAGATCACATAAACTTGCTGTTGAACCGGATTATTTGTTTTTTCTCATTGGCATCTCTTCACACGAAAACGATTATCATCTCTGCTGGGCTATAAACCAGAAGCTGAACCTTAACCTGCAGAAAAGAGCGAATTATGCCCTGTTTGATCCGAAACTGAACATCAACCGGGAATTTTCTTTCTATGCATTTGAGGATGATGAAAGCTTGCTGACCTACTACCTGTTGTCAAACCGGTGTGATGATGGTTTCCTGATCGAAGAGTTCAGCAACATCGATTTTTTAATGCAGGTGCACGGTGATTTGTCAGAGAAAGCAAAGGAAAAACTGATTCGTAACCTGCGGTCGATACCGGTTATCATCACCTCCTTTGCCATCGATCCCCTTTCACTGAAATCGAAGGATCGGCTGTTGATCCAATGAAAAGAAAAAGGCTGTCACGTTTGCAACAGCCTTCACTTTTTCTAACCCTAAAAATTTAACCTAACACAAATAATTACTATTTAGCTTCTTCTATTTTTTCTCTTTTTTCTTTTTCTTCTCCTGGGTATTGTCCTTCTTCATTATGGTAATTACAATCTCCTCTTCTCCTTCTTCATCCTTTTCCTTAGTTACCTTTACATTTTTCTTCACAACAACTGTGCCATCCTCTTCGTTTTTCAGGAAAACATCAAATGTTCCCTCTTCATCATCGTAGGTTCTGAGGTAGATATTTTCTCCTTTAATATTCTGGATCTCATCGCCTTTCATGATGATCACGTTGCCATCTTTCTTCTTGATGACAATCTCTTCAACGTCATCCAGATCTGTTTTTTCTTTAACCAGATAATAGACTCCCAGTTTACCTTCATCAACTTCCACAAGATCCTTTTCATGGATCATCTTTAGCGAATCGCCTTTCACCTGCATAATCTTGATGTCTTTTGTATTCGCTGAGACAACAGCATAGATATTCTTATCATCCTTTCCGGATTTCAGGATGATTTGATGGTCATCTACATCTCCCTTGCTTACCCAAACGTATTTACCTTCTTTATCGAGCTCAATATCGATTTGTTCATCGTCTTCACTTACAAATACGGCCACCGTGTTCAGGGAGTCCGCTCCCTCTTTTTTCATTTTAACGGCATGAGCATGCAGATCACCGGAGCTGTACAGGTGAAGATTAAGATCTTCAATACCGGTGATCTCCTGGATCAGTTGCTTTAATTCATCGCTATCTGCTCCCGAGGTAATCATTAGTGTGGTATCTACCGTAGTTTCATCATTTTCTATGACTTTCAGGTGAACCTTGGTCTTCACCTCATCCTGAGCAAATGCAGTCATTCCCAGAAACAGTATGAATGTCGCCAGGAAGAAAAAGAATTTCTTTTTAATTGTTTTCATGGATTATTTTCATGGGTTGATTTATGCAACAAAAATACATGGAAGTTGTGTTAACGAAACTTAAGGATTGTTAAAGATTGTTAAATATGAATCAGATATATTGAGTAACCCTATCTTTGTATTGTTATGAGCAGAAAGCTGATATGGATCCTGACCATAGTAATGACTGCCGCATTGCTGGGATTGATCGGTGTGCAGGGGTACTGGATCAGGAATGCTGTGGAGGTAAAGCAGCAGCAGTTTAAGCAGGTGGTAAACAAAGCGCTTGCCTCGGTCATTGAACAGCTTGAGGAGATGGAAACGATGGACAATATTGTTGAAGAGATAATCCACGATTCCTTGCCCGGGGAAATCCAAATTGTTACTGAGAACGGGATCATCGATAGTCTGAGTGCAGGGATCATGATTGAATCGGGAGTGACTGTCCTTGACAGAGGTAAAAACATTGTTTATTTTCCCGACACGAAATTATCTATAACGGATTCACTTGAATCTCCACCCCCGTTTCCTGAGGTACATATCCGGACAAGAGAGCATTATGAATCCTATGTCATTCGACAAAGTGACCTCAGGACAAGCATATCGGATAAAGTTGGCAATAAAACGGTTTTTCTTGAGAATGTCCTGAAGAAGATGATCAGGGAAAATCCGGAGATCGAGGAGAGACTGGACCTTGCGATCCTCTATGACTTGATCAGCAAAGAGTTTAAACAGCGTGATATTAATCTGGATTATGAGTTTGCTGTACGAAAAAGCCCGGAGAATGAATTTATTTTTCAATCGGATGGCTTCGAGGATATCACAAAATCGGAAGTTTACCAGAAAGCGCTTTATCCAAATGACCTGGTATCAAATTTTAACTTTCTGACACTCTATTTCCCGAATGAGAAGAACTACTTTTTTAAATCATTGGGATTCATGGGGGTTTCCTCCGCCCTGTTGACCCTGTTATTGGTGCTTATATTTCTCTCCACCCTTTTTATTATCTTCAGGCAAAAGAAATTATCGGAGATCAAGTCGGATTTTGTGAACAACATGACGCATGAATTGAAAACACCCATCTCTACCATCTCGCTAGCATCACAAATGTTAAAAGATGATAGCATTCCCATCCAGGAGAAGAATGTGAACCAGATTACTAAAGTGATCGATGATGAGAGCAAGCGTCTTGGTTACCAGGTAGAGAAAGTGCTTCAGATGGCGATTTTCGACCGGGGAAGGATCCGGTTAAAAATTAAGGAAATGGACATTCACCGGCTTATACAAAAAGTGGTTTCAAATTTTACCATGCAGGTTGAAAACAAAAATGGTACCATCGGTCTTCATCTGGAAGCTGATCCCTTTACCGTGGGGGTTGATGAAGTGCATTTTACGAATATCATTTCGAACCTCCTGGATAATGCAATAAAATATTGTTCTGCTAAACCGGAAATAATTATTCGAACAAAAACATCCGGGAAAAAGATAACGATCTCGGTGGAGGATAATGGTGTTGGGATCAGTAAGGAAGATCTGAAACGAATATTTGAACGGTTCTATCGTGTTCCGACAGGCAACATTCACAATGTGAAGGGATTCGGACTGGGGTTAAGCTATGTAAAAAAGATCGTAGAAGAGCACGATGGCACAATTGTTGTTGATAGTCAGCCAGAAAAAGGCACCCGATTCTCTCTATCCCTACCCATAAACACTGGCAAAAATGAATAAAATCCGGATTCTTTTAGCGGAAGATGATGAAAATCTGGGTTCCCTGTTAAAGGAATATCTCCTGGTTAAAGGGTATGAAACCTGTCTCTATAGTGATGGGAACAGGGCGTATAAAGGATTTATTCAGGAGCATTTTGACCTCTGCTTGCTGGATGTTATGATGCCCGTAAAAGATGGATTTACGCTGGCGAAAGAAATACGGCTGATCAACAGTGACATACCGATCATTTTTCTTACCGCTAAATCGATGAAGGATGATGTGTTGGAAGGCTTTTCACTGGGTGCCGATGATTACATCACTAAACCCTTCAGTATGGAGGAATTGCTATTCCGGATCGAAGCCATTCTCAGAAGGACAATTCCCGGCACCAATGATAAACAACCGGATCAATACGATATCGGTGATTACCTGTTTGACAGCCAGAAACAGCAGCTCATTAAAGGGAAAGAGGTTCAGAAGCTGACCACCAAGGAGTCGGAACTGCTCAGGTTGCTGTGCAATAACAGGAACAAAGTCCTGGAGCGGAATTTTGCCCTGCGAACGATCTGGATTGATGATAATTATTTCAATGCCAGGAGCATGGATGTTTACATCACCAAGTTGCGCAAATATCTGAAGAGAGATCCCTCCGTCCAGATTATCAATATTCACGGGAAAGGGTACAAGCTAATTTGTTAATCCTGGAGGTGCCATTTCTCGGGTTTGTTATACCCTTTCAGTTTTGCATATTCTTTCGCCTGGTGCATGAACGCCTGCAACCGCAATTCAATGGCTGCGTCATCCTGTCCGTCGTATACAATGCTCTCGTAGGGGAGGTTGCCATGGTCCTGTTTGAACATATGAGACACGGAAGCAACCACGGTTCCAGGCAGACAGGTAAAGGGTAAAATATTAACGATCCCTGATATGTTCGTATTGGCAAGACGGACAGAACTTCCGAGGTTGAGGGCTGGATCACCGTCATAATGCCGGTGAATATAGGGTCCGCAACTGTCGAGCATCTCTCTTACCGTAACATCCCGCTCTTCTTCAAACAGCCCGTGAACGGCTTTATGCAGGTTTTTCGCCGAGATGTTCTGGGAAACATCCTGTATTTTTGATTTGATCAATCCTTTAAGATCCCTTTTCCACAAACTATCCCGGGTATAGCGATACGTTGAGTAGCTCAGCCATTCGGAAAAGGGTGCGATGAAGGTTTCGGCACCGAATTTTTCCAGTCGCTGAACCAGGTATCCGTTGCAGTAGGGATTATCCCTCATGAATATCTCACCCACAACGGCGATGACCGGTTTCCTTTCACCGTTAATGAGCGGAATGGTTTTAAACTTCTGTGCTTCACGGTGTAGTACGTCAGTCAGGTCTTTTGCACCATTCTCGATCGATTGAACGACAGCATCCAGGGCTTCCTGATAAACGGTGTTGGTTGCACCGGGAACCGCTTCGTACGTTATCCGTTCCTGTTTCAGTTTCCGCAGCAGGTCAACAGCAACAAATCCTTTCCATGCGGCGAACCGGAATTTTGTACCATGGCCACCCGAAAGGTCCTCATAAGAGGTATCGTTGCTGGGAGAGATAATCTTGGTATCGGTATATCCCAGGCGGTCAAAGATCAACCGTTGAAATTTATTATATTGTCCGAAGCGGCAGGGACCATTGTGATCGGGCATGAAGAAGCTGATCGTTGATGGATCCACTCCGGGTTCCATCAGTTTTTTGAGAAAACTTCCGGTAGTACAGATCATGGGGAAACACTCCCGGGCTGATGTATACTTTCTGCCGAGCTCGAGCGCCTCCTTATCCTGCATGGGTAAAACATCCGATTTCAGCCCACAGCTTCTCACGGCTGCTGCAATGGCATAGGCAGCATCGCACATGTAGGGAAAATAGAGGATCCGGTCTTCCAGCGGAGACGATTCCATTACGCCCGGGCGGTACACTTTTCTTTTCCTGCCTTTTGATGACCTCGATCCCCTGAGGCTGTCGAGAAATGCTTCATAGCGTGTAATCATGCCGGCATCGGCACTGTGTTCATCGATCTCAATTTCAAGATAGGGTTTCCCTGCCATCTCCTCGTGCACGAAATGGGACAGAAACGAATCGGGACCACACCGGAAATTTCCCATGTAAACGGCATACAGCTTTTTATCCCTGGCAACGATCCGGGCTGCAGCCAGTACCTTCTGTCCGTTTGGCCAGTACATCTGGGGATAGTCATCAGTAATGTGTTCGCTGCCCAGCGGGAGATAGTCAATGGGTATGGGGAGTACATCCTGATTTATGAGTTTCTCGACCATCCTCAGGTTCAGTGCAGGGTCTCCGGTATTGTATGAGCGCCCCAGGATAACAAGTGCCTCCTTGTCATCCGGCAGATTCTCCAATACCTCCTGGCCACGCACCAGCAATTGATTTTCGAATGCAACCTGCACTTCGTCTGCTTTCTGGATCGCACGGATCACTTTTTTCGATGAAATACCGAATTTTTCCTTCATGAAATCCGAAAGTTCCCTGTCCAGCACTTTGCCGAAATACCTGAAATTCAAGGTTGGTACAAGCATTTTCTTCTTCAGCTCTTCGCTGGCAATGGCAGCTTTTACCATGAATGGGAAAGTCTGTATCCACGGGCAATTGCAATTGCTGGTCGGGTTTCCCTCTTCGGCTTTTGCATTGATGATAAATGGTGTAAACACATGGTCTACCTCTTCATTTTCGAGCAGATCCATGATGTGTCCATGCATCAGCTCAACAGGGAAACAGGTTTCCGCAACGATGATCTCAAGTGATTTTTTGATCAACTGGTTATCCGATTCAGGGGATATAACCACATGAAATCCAAGTTCCTGGAAAAATATTCTCCAGAAGGGAAATTGTTGATAGAACAGGACCAGGGCTCTGGGTATACCGATTGTGATCCTGCCGTTCTTGGGCTCCTCCTGGTAGTCCCCCATCAAATACGATAACCGTTCATCAAACAGGTTGGGTATTCCCTGTCCCTTGCCTTTCCGCTCATCCAGTTCATACCGTTCACACCGTCCCCCGTAAAACAGGGGCTTCTTTTCACCCTCAATCCGTACCCTCCGGATCTCGCACTGGTTCGAACAGGATTTGCAGGTAAATTGATCTACTTTGTAGGGTACTTTGCTGACATTAAATCCCTTGAACCGTGTTTTCTGACCATCAGTCATTGATTCCCTGGCGAGCATGGCAGCGCCGATGGCACCGGTAACATCAAAATGGGGGGGGACAATGATTTTCTTGCCGGTGACTTTTTCAAAAGCGGCTACTACTGCTTTGTTATTGGTCACTCCACCCTGGAAAAAGATGTGGTCGCCAATCCGTTTTTTCCGGACAACTTTTTGTATATAATTCTCAACAATAGAGTATGCCAGACCTCCCACCAGGTTTTCCTTCTCCACTCCTTTTTGCTGATGTGAATTGAGATCCGATTCCATGAATACGGTACATCGGTTCCCAAGGCCTGCCGGTTTGGGAGCACCCAGTGCCAATTTACCAAACTCTTCAACAATATTGATATCCAGCTTTTCTGCCTGTTCTTCAAGGAATGAACCCGTTCCGGCAGCACACACCTTGTTCATTTCAAAATCAACAACCACACCGCCGTCGATGCTGATGTATTTCGAGTCCTGGCCACCAATTTCAAAAATCGTATCGACACGGGGGTCGTAGGCAATGGCTGCTGTAGCCTGTGCAGTGATCTCATTCTGTATCGTATCGGCACCGATAAAATCTCCGGTAAGGTAACGGCCTGATCCGGTAGTCCCGGCACCTTTTACAATCACCTTATCACCCACCTCTTCATAAATTTCTGACATTCCTTTTCTGATCGCCTCAAGTGGTTTACTGGCTGTGGGTAAATACCTTCGGGAAATAACCCTGTTCTGGCTATCGATCAGCACCACATTGGTACTCAATGATCCCACATCCAATCCAAGGCAGACGTCTATTTTATCTGTCCCGGCAGGAATTTTATAAACCGTTTTGTCGTAGGTTGCATCCGATTCCTGAAGCGGCTCGTGGATATCACCACGGGCATGTGCCGTGGTAAGGTAATGCTCCAGTGCCTCCAGCCCCTTAAACCGGTTCTCCTCAATATCTTCCTGGTGGAGAATGTGGTACAGCGCACCGATTGCCCCCATAGAGGCATGGTATTCTGGTATGATAAAGTCGGATTTTTCGGCTTTCAGCAACTCTCTGAATGCCCTGACGACACCTTCATTTGCAGCAACACCTCCCTGAAAAATAACAGGAAACTCGAACTGTTTTCCTTTCCCCAGGGCACTGATAAAATTGCGGGCAACAGCAAAACATAAACCGGCAACAATATCGTGCACTGGCGTGGCAATTTGTTGCAGGTGTATCATATCACTTTTGGCAAAAACACTGCATCTGCCGGCAATCCTTGGTGGTTTTTCTGACTTCAATGCCAGTGCTCCAAACTCCTTCTCAATGGCGACACCAATACGTTTTGCCTGCTGGTCAAGAAACGATCCGGTTCCGGCGGCACACAGATTATTGAGGGTGAAATCGGACAGGCGGCTGACTTTCTCCTTCTCATCTTCATGCATAAAGATCAACTTTGAGTCCTCACCCCCCATCTCAATCACCGTTTTAATGTGTGGGTATAAACGGGCTACGGAAGCCGATTGAGCAATGATCTCATTTACAAAATGCCCGCCCACTAACTCAACCGCCAGTTCTCCTCCCGTACCGGTGAAAGCCAGGGCCTTTATGGATTCAGAAGGATGCCTTTTGAAGATATCGCTCAATAACTCTTTGAGCAAATGAAAAGGCTTTCCGTGACAAAAATGATAATGGTTCTCAAGAATGGTCATCTTATCATCCATCAATATTGTATTGATCGATATGGAACCAATATCCATTCCCAGATGAAGCTTTCTATCCATAAACGAGATATTTCAAATAGGTATATTTATAGATATAGATTGCTAAATATATATAATAAAATTTAAATTCAGCCGTTAAAGATAAGAATTTGGATGATTTGTTCAAAGGGACTTAGTCCAGTTTCAGGACTGCCAGGAAAGCTTGCTGTGGTACTTCAACATTGCCCACCTGTCGCATACGCTTTTTGCCTTTTTTTTGTTTTTCAAGCAATTTACGCTTCCGGGTAATATCTCCTCCGTAACATTTTGCCGTCACATCCTTCCGGAGGGCTTTCACGGTTTCCCTGGCGATGATTTTGGATCCGATAGCAGCCTGTATGGCGATGTCAAATTGTTGTCTGGGGATCAGTTCCTTCAGCCGTATACACATCCTCCGGCCGAAATCGTAGGCATTATCTTTATGGATAAGGGTGGATAGTGCATCCACCATCTCGCCGTTCAGCAACACGTCGAGCCGAACCAGGTTTGCTTTTTGGAAACTGGATTGGTGGTAATCGAAAGAAGCGTATCCTTTGGATATGCTTTTGAGTTTATCGTAGAAATCAAAGACGATTT
>CAZTES010000065.1:0-14791 GCA_964612275.1 uncultured Rikenellaceae bacterium | reverse complement strand
AATGCCGGCAGATAGGTATCATACAGGTCACGCATATCTGTTATGGCATCAAAGGAATGGCGGATTGGTTCGGGTCCGCTGTGCACAGCATAATGTTTGGGAGTAGATACAACCTTCAGGTATTTTGGATCATTCCCCTGCAATCCCTTTACAAACGCCACTCCCATCCGGGCCGTCAGGAACGGATCTTCTCCATACGTCTCCTGTCCCCTGCCCCAGCGCGGATCCCTGAAAATATTGATGTTGGGTGACCAGAATGTCAATCCTTTGTACCTTCCCCGGTCACCATTCCTAACGAATTCATGGTGTTTTGCCCGTGCTTCAGTTGAAATGATATCAGCGGTGTGGTACATCAGTTCCGTATTCCATGTTGCTGCTAATCCAATTGCCTGGGGAAACACAGTGGCAATTCCGGCCCGGCCAACGCCGTGCAAACACTCATTCCACCAGTTATACATCGGAATGCCAAGTTTTCCAACAGAGTCTGCCTGATCAATCATCTGCGACACCTTTTCTTCCAGTGTCATCCTGGATATCAGGTCCTCCACTCTCTCCTGAACAGGAAGGTCCGGATCCTGATAGGGATAATCGTACGATTTAGTACCACAGCCAAAAAGAAAAAACACTAAGGTAAAAAGTAACCCTGCACTGATTGTTTTCATGGTGATTAACTTTAACGATTTTTAAAATTAGATATCTTGATTGTGTAGTTTATTGTCCCACCACATTACCTGGTTCCTACAGAAGGCCGGTTAGGATATAAAAGCCTGTACGGCCTTTTTTATTGCCCGGATGTGGGATGTTGTAGTGCCACAACATCCTCCAACGATGTTCGCTCCTGCTTCGAGCAATTCCGGAACCCACTTTGCCATCTCTTCAGGGGATTCACGGAAGCGGGTTTCCCCGCCCTGAAGGATTGGCATTCCGGCATTTGCATGGATCAGGATGGGCACCTTTTGATCATACTGGCGGATCTGTTTTACGATCGGAACCATCTCTTTGATCCCGTTACCGCAGTTCGCCCCGATGACAGAAACCCCTGCTTCCAGCAAACCCTGAGCCATTTCCACGGGAGTGATTCCCATCATGGTCCGGTATTCTCCCTGCCTGGTTCGTTCAAAGGTAAAGGTACAGATGATTTCCAGACCGGTATTCTCCCTGACGGCCTGTATGGCACAAAGGGCTTCTCCTGTATCCGACATGGTTTCAATGCACACAGCAACTGCTCCGCCCGACTCCAAAGCAATTGCCTGTTTCGCAAAGGCATCATACAACTCTTTTTCTGTTACCTCTCCGGTAAGTAAAATCTTGCCGGTGGGTCCGACAGATCCCAGCACAATAACATGCTCCCCGGCTGCTTCGCTTGAGATCTCCGCCGCAGCTTTGTTCAGTTCATATACTCTCTCCTCCAGCCCATAATGTTGAAGCTTGAAGCGGTTTCCCCCAAAACTGTTGGTTTCAAGCAGATCAATACCCTCTTCACAATACCCTTGTGCAATACCCAGCACGACCTCCCGTTTAGTCAGGTTCCATAATTCAGGGCATTCACCGGGTTGCAGTCCCTTCTCCAGCAGGTATGTCCCCCATGCCCCATCGGAAATAAGAATTTTCTTTTCCGTGAGTCTGTCCAGTATTGTACCCATCTGATTCCGTAAGATTTCTACAGGTTTATCCGAGTGTTCATCATTGGAACACAAGTTAGTAATAATATCTTTTCGCTCTGTTTTTCAGGTAGGTTATCTGACAGTAACAGGATCAGTTTTCCAGTATCACTGTATTTCCAACATATTGATTTACTTCCGGAGGAGAGATGTTGGTCCCAAAATGAAGGTTGATCGCTTCAATGACAAGGCTTGCCACATAGGCATTCCCCCGCTGGTTGAAATGCAGGCCATCCAGTGAAAAGATGGAATTCAGGCCAAGGTCTGCTTTCAAAGGAACTCCGTCAAGGTATCTAATGTCTGGATCATCAGGGATGCCCCAGGAATCAATTCTACCGGTAGCCGCCAGTTCCTTAATGGGGCTGTAAAGATCTGCCAGAACCAACCGGTCCGGATACTCCTCTGCAAGTTGCTGGATGATCCCATTGTATCTATCCATGGCTACGTTCAGGACCTGAATATCGAAGGTATTGAGGTAATATTCTTTTGGAAGTGGCATGATCCAGCCCAGGCCATTGCTCACCAGGTCAATGGGTATCGACAAAAGAACCATCTCATCTGAATTCAATTGCCTGATCTTTGGAATGGGATTACCATACTGATCGAATGCGTCACAGAGCGAATCATCTTCAACAACCAGGGGTTGGGGATAAAGGGCTCCAGGACCATTATCATTAAAGTCGATCATGGGCCGGATTTCAGCACCGGGCTGTTGATTGTGATAAATAACAGCCTGATTAAATGATAAATAGTGACTATGTGCCCCACTTAACTGACCATTGGTTAATCGTATGAAATCATACTGATAGGTATAGAAGAATGGCAGGTCGCTAAAGGAGGGCAGGTTAAAAAGAATGCCTTTTGCCTGCGGATTAGTTAAAAGTGTAGTAACCAGCTGACGATAGCTGCTTTCGAACAAATCTTCCGGAGTCAGGTCATTATCATTTAGCAGTGCAGGATCAGAAGGGGGATCATAATCTCCCTGGGCACCCGAAGTGGCAAAGCGCAATGCATCATACATTCCGGCCCAGAGCAGGAAAAAGGTTGGGGATGAAGCAGCAGCCTGATCGAGCAGTGTGGAAGTACCCGGGTTAATTGCAATCCGGTTAAAATAGATGTTGGAAGAGAAACCGGGTTGAAGTGCCTGATACGATTTCATGAAGGGGATAGAGAAATCCGTAAGCAGCTCTTTATCGCCGGTATAAGGTGTCGGGATCTCCCCCGGTAACAAGTAGGTATCTGGTTCTGTAGCGTTTATGGAAGTATAGGAAGAGATCATTTTCCCAAAAGTAAAGGAAGGACCTGAAAGCAAAAGGTTATATCCGTTTTCGGAATCAATATCTGCCTGGTGAAATGCTCCTCCACCAGCCGGTATTAACTGCCGGGCTACCAGCGATCCAACAGAATTATCCTGCCCCGCTGTATAGAGCGCTCCATCCATGAACCCCGAAGGGTAGTTATCACCGATGCATACAAATGTTGAAAAATCTGCTGTGCCACTGTTAAAAACTACTCCTGTTTCCGGGAAATCATAGGTACATCCTGTGGCTGCCAATAAAAGGAACAGGTATATTGTTGCTTTTTTCATCATGTACCCAACATTAAAAATTAAATAAATCCTCAATCGAATAGGAGATATAATAAAAGGCTCCTACCTGTGCACCTCCAAATGAATTGGTATACGGGATATTGAAAAAATTCGATACACCGACTTTCAGGGCTGACCGGGGATTCACAAATGTATAGGAAAACTGCAAATCCCATGAATTGTATGGTTCGAGCCAGCCGGAGGCATAGGGGCTTTCCCAGTTTATCCCGCTCTGGTACCGCCAGGCCAGGTTAAAACCAACCCGTTCGAACCCGGGGTTATTTTCCAGCTTATCCAGTCTTCGGTTCGAGATAGAAACGTTTGCTTTAAAAGCGGGTGTATTGAATCCGGGAATGATCGGATCTTTCGGATCACTCCTCAGGTCAGACCAGGTAGCATTACCACTCAACACAGCTCCAACCGGAAACAAAAATTTCAAGCCAAGTGAAATGCCCTGGATCATCACTTTTTCACTGGCATTTGTATAAATATAAAGCAATTCATGTTGTGATGAATTGTTGACCTGATGGGCTGCAGTGTAAAGATCTTCTGTTGGGCTTGTACGGGGTTTTACCACTTCCACGAGACCGATAAAATCGCGATAAATGCTGTAATAATAGACGGCATCAGCAAAGAGCTTGTCAAATAGTTTTGTTTTATATCCAACCTCAAAAGAGATCACCTGTTCGGGTCTGAGCGTTGTAATTGCTCCCGTGGGGACAATTCCATCCTGCAGGATCCCCATGTTTTTCAGAATAGCCTGCTCGGAACCCAGTGGAGTAGTGCTGTACATATCTTCATCCACCCAGTCGCTGAATTTTTCAACAGATGAATAATAAATGCTGTTCTCGAATATATCAAAGGGTTCTATCATAGGCTTCAATCCGCCGACCAACCTGGAATAACCAAGATCTTTATTGATAAATTGCTCTTTAGCACTTGGATTCCGGTAACCGGTGAGAAATGAAGCCCTGAAGTTATGTTTCTCCTTCAGGGTATACAATGCCGACACGCGCGGTGAAAAGTGTCCTTGAAATTTCTCACTTTTATCATACCTGAGGCTCCCGGTAATGTGCACCTTTTCGTCGAATACTTTTTTCGACAGTTCAATAAATCCACCGTACTCAATAAAGAAGATGTCGTTCCCGGTTGTATCCGGGAAAATGGTGCCCTCGGAGTCAAGATCATAATACCTGTAACTTCCCCCCAGTTGCACATCAGCCCATTTTATCTGATGCTTAAAGCTGTAAATCCCATCGAAATGATAGAGGCTTGAATTATTTGTAAAGCGCGCACCCTCCTTGAAATCCGGATTATTTATGATTCGCTCCTTCTCTTCGTTGTATGCAGTCGAATTGGCTTCTAACCGGTTTCTGTCGGCAAATGCCCTGGCAGCATTATGGTCATACGGTTGAATATTCCAAAACTGCAGCCTGTTGTCATACGCATTATAATAATCCTTGAACCATTCCTCATTACTGGCATAGGCCTCATTCAAATGAATTGCCAGGTACCTCGAATCATAGGTGTCCCCTGTATTCTGCAGGGTTGTGTAACCCCGGAGCAAAAAATGGTCACCCTCCAGTTCAGCTTTGGCCTGGTAAATATTAAAATTACTCAGGGAAATCCTGTTATCCCCTGTATAAACGGTTGTTGCATTTCCAAAATTACCCTGAAGAATGGCGGTTACTTTATTGGTGATCCGATAGTGGACTGCAGCATTCAGTTTAATACTCTTTACGCCATTATCCACAAGATGTTTGTCCCGGTATCCTGTTCGTGAAACAATCACATTCTCGCCGTTTTCACCTACAGGCAAAACCTGTGTGATCTCATCCCCGTATTTATTGAGCGCATCGTGTCCGGGATCCAGTTCATAATGAATATTTCCCGGTCTGATGTTCGTAGTATCATTTGCATACCAGTCCTTTCCTCTCATGATGGATGCATTAATCTTAAAAGCGATCCTGTCATTAAAGGAAGTAGCATACCGTAATCCTGCATCAATCAATGGTTTAACAATAAACTGGAATGGGTAATCACTTCCGGTTTTCAGATCGCTGATACCGGGTTTTAAGTAGGCACTCAATCCCTGGTAAACAAACGGGTCCTTACTTTTCATTACAAGTAAACCATTCAATGCATTTGCACCATAGATAACAGAAGAAGGACCTGGCATAAATTCAATACTCTCCACATCAAGTTCTGATAATCCAGCAACATTCCCGATAGAAAAATTCATACCGGGTATCTGGTTATCCATACCATCGACAACCTGAACGAACCGGATATTTTCCGTCGAATTAAAGCCCCTGGCATTGACGGTCATAAACTGCATGCTCTGGGTCGTCACATCCACCCCCTTAAGGTGTGCAAGGGCTTCGTAAAAATTAGCTGAAGGGGTTTCCCTTACCGCGATTGCATCCAACAATTCAATGGATATCTGCTCACGCATGGTTTTTTGCTCCACCTCCACCACAGGGGTTGTAATGATGATCTCTTCCCCTATATAGGTTTCGGGTTTGAGCCTGATCCGAATCCCAGATTCCGGGCTTTCATCAACAATATACTCCTCCGTTTTGTAGCCAATCATGGAAAAACGAAGGGTAAGTGGCAGGGTCTCCCGGACCCGCAGGTAAAAATAGCCACGTGTATCGGAAACAGTCCCTAGCGCTTGATCCTTAACGGAGATATTTACGCCAACAAGGGACTCCATGGATTCGATGTCCAGGATCCTTCCTGATGCTTCAATTATCTGCTGGGCATCAACCGGGACCGATAAAATAGCAATGAGCGCAAGGAGGAGAATCGTTTTCAGGTATCTCATCAGATCAATAAAGCACAAAACTGCAAAAAAAAATAAGAACAAATGTTGTTAAAGAACAGTTTTTTACTTTTTTCAAAATAATACCGAATATCGTTATCTTGCAGGTCATTCAATGTTTATTACCAGCTGGCAATCCATGACTTCAAAAGAACGACTTTTGCTTGCCCTGAATAAAGGAAAGCCGGATCGGCTGCCTGTTTCAGTTCATCAGTGGCAACCATACCACCTGGATAAATACATGGGAGGAATCGGCGATCTCGAGGCATTCAGAAAGACAGGCCTTGATGCTCAGATTCAATATTTTGAAGAGATGGATCAATTCTGGCTTGTGAATGCTGATTTGACAAAAACAAACACCAGGCATTGGAGGGATATACCCAATGTAATCCGGGATGATCCCGAAAACCGGGTAGTTCACCATTCAATAGAAACGCCCAAAGGGAATCTGACCTATACGACAGCAGGCGACAGGAAAACTACCTGGATCACCGAACCCCTGGTTAAAAACGATGACGATATATACCTGGTTAAACAGTTCATGCCGGTTCCTAAGCTTACCTTGAAACCCATTGAAAAGCGATATAACGAAATTGGGGACCAGGGAATTCTTCGTGGATTTGTATGGGGTGACCAGGCTGGCTGCTGGCAACATGCAGCCTGTCTTTACGACATTGCTTCGCTGATAACGGCGACGTTTGAAAAACCGGACTGGGTTCACGAGTTCCTTCAGATCCTGCTTGAAAAAAAGCTCCGGTTTATCGATTCAATGAAAGGGGCAAAATTTGACCTGGTTGAAACAGGCGGTGGATCCGCCTCCAGTACACTCATCTCCCCGGACATCCACAGGGAATTCTGCCTGCCCTATGACATGCAGATGCATCGGGCTTTGCATCACCTTGGCTTCAAGGTTACCTATCACACCTGTGGAGGAACACTGGGCATTGAGGAATACATTGTCGAAAACGGTTGTGATGCCAGTGAAACCCTTGCTCCTCCCAGTGTTGGGGGAAACCAGGAACCCTGGGAATTCAAGCAGAAAATTAAAAATCGAATTGCCTGCATCGGCGGTGTAGACCAATTTAATGTGTTAACTTCGGGATCAAAACAGATAATCAGAAACACCGTACTCGAGTTGTTCGAAAAAGTTGGTAAAGAGGGAGGATATATCTGCTCCGCTTCTGATCACTTTTTTGAAACCGATCCGGGAAACCTGATCGAAATGGCTAATGCTGCCAAGGAGTGCACTTATTGAAAATCATTTCCTGCGGTTATGAGTCTATTAAACAATTCTTTCGGAATCGGTGACCGGTTTGCCCGGGAAGCAGAAGCACAGCTGACTGCCCTGATAAAAGCCAGAGATGCCGGGATCGATATCACACCCGTATGGAATAAATCATTCCGGGAACACGATATCATAAATTCCCAACCCTCCGAAACACGCGAAAAAGTAGATCACGCCGTAAAAAAACTTGGATGGACTACCCCCTACTTTGTCGATGCGGATCATATCAACCTCAAAACAGTCGACTTTTTCCTGGATCATGCCAAAAAGCAATTCAACCTGCCGAAAGAAATGAAACTAAGCATCCATTCAGGAAGTGACAAGTTCTCACTCTATCCCATAATTCAAAAACTATCAGCGAGACACAACCAGGGAATCCATCTGAAAACCGCCGGAACAACATGGCTGGAAGAGGTGATCGGACTGGCTCTTGCCGGTGGAGAAGCACTGGATATGGTAAAAACCATATACCGGAGATCATGGGAAAGAATGGATGAATTGTGTAAACCGTACCAGAGTGTGATTCATATTGACCCCCTGGCTCTTCCGGATCCTGAAACAGTTAAAAAATGGAGCAGCGAGAAGTTTGCAAACAGCCTGCGTCACATCCCGGATCATCCGGATTTCAACCCACACTTCAGGCAACTGATCCATATCGGGTACAAAGTGGCAGCTGAAATGGGAACCCGGTTTGTAGAAGCAATTGAAAAAAATCATATCTTGATTGCTCAACAGGTGATCCAAAACCTTTACGAAAGACATATTCTGCCACTCTTTGTTAAAAAATCAGAGTAATCATCCGAAACAGATACAACCATGAAAAAATTTCTCGACGAAGACTTCCTGCTGCAAACGAATAGCGCGAGAGAATTGTATCATGAATGGGCTGAATCCCTTCCGGTCATCGATTATCATTGTCATTTAAATCCAAAAGAGATTGCAGTCGATCGAACATTTAATAACCTTACAGAAGCCTGGCTGGATGGAGACCATTACAAGTGGAGAGCCATGAGAACCCATGGGGTATCCGAAGACTTTTGTACGGGGAATATGGATCCGTTCGAAAAATTTAAAAAATGGGCTGAAACAGTCCCGTATACATTGAGAAATCCACTGTACCATTGGACACACCTGGAATTAAAACGCTATTTCGGTATTACCACCCTATTGAATCCGGAGACTGCTGAGGAAATTTATACAACCGCTGGAAATAGCCTCATGTCTGAGGATTTTACCTGCCGAAACCTTCTTTTAAAAATGAATGTCGAATTGCTTTGTACTACGGATGATCCAATCGATTCGCTTGAGTTTCATCAGCAGATCGAACAGGATGGTTTTGAGGTTACCGTGTTGCCGGCCTTCCGGCCTGACAGGGCGTTGAAAGTGGATAATACCGTGTCATTCAACGATTATGTGAATTCACTTGAAAAAGTGACAAACCTCGAGATCAGAACATTCCCCCAGTTTGTGGAAGCCCTGGAAAAAAGACATCAATTCTTTCATGAAAGGGGTTGCAGACTATCTGATCATGGCATTGACACATTCTATGCGGAAGACTACTCTTACAACCATATTGTGCGGATCTTTGAAAAGATCCGTAATGGAAAAGAACCTGCCGAACAGGAGATCCTGCAATTCAAATCTGCCATGCTGGTGGAATTTGGTGTGATGAATAAGAGCAGAGACTGGACACAGCAATTTCACTTCGGTGCACTCCGGAATAACAATACGTTAATGCTTGGGAAAATTGGGCCCGATACCGGATTTGATTCGATCGGAGATCTGCCGGTCGCGCAAAACATGAGCAAATTACTGGATCGGCTTTCGATCCAGGGAAAACTTACAAAAACCATTGTCTATAACCTCAATCCGGCAGATAATGAACTGGTGGCTACCATGATAGGAAATTTCCAGGAGGGGCCATACCCCGGTAAATTACAATTCGGTCCGGGGTGGTGGTTCCTGGATCAGAAAGATGGAATAGAAAAACAGATCAATTGCCTCTCCAACATGGGATTGCTCAGTCACTTTATTGGCATGACCACGGATTCAAGAAGTTATCTATCCTATCCCAGGCATGAATATTTCAGGAGGATCCTGTGTAACCTTCTGGGAACCGATATGGAGAACGGGGAACTACCCCCTGACATTGACCTGGTTGGCAAAATGGTGCAAGACATCAGCTATTACAATGCGAAAAACCATTTTGGTTTTAAATAATCCGTCGGGTATAACACGTAAAGAAACAGAATAACAGTACATCAGACCGTTACCATGCGAATTGTGAGAATAAATATACTCATCCTGCTAATCCTCTCCTCCTGTCATTCCGGTCCGAAACACCGGGTTCTGAAATTAGCCCATGGTCTGGATACCAATCATCCGGTTCATAAGGGAATGCTTTTCATGGCAGAGCGACTGAAGGAAATTTCCGGGGGGCAGATGGAGATCCAGATATACCCGAGCGGTCAGCTTGGCCCTGAACGAACCTGTGTTGAACTGCTGCAGATCGGCAGCCTGGCAATTACCAAGGTATCTGCTGCCATTATGGAAGGGTTTGCCCCGAATTACAGGGTTCTGGGATTGCCGTATATTTTCCGTGACCAGGAACATGCCTGGAAAGTGCTGGATGGAGAAATCGGAAAAGAACTATTGATCGAGTCTGAAAAATACTGGTTGCGGGGGCTCTGCTTCTATGATGCCGGATGCCGCAGTTTCTATACGATCGATAAACCGATCCTTGCACCTGAAGATCTTAAGGGGCTGAAAATAAGGGTAATGAAAAGCAACACCGCCGTAAATATGGTCCGAGCCCTCGGAGGATCCCCTACCCCGATTTCCTGGGGAGAACTATATACTGCACTCCAGGGCGGTGTGGTGGATGGAGCAGAAAACAATCCGCCCAGTTTCTATACTTCACACCATTATGAAGTGTGTAAGCACTATTCCATTAATGAACATACCTCGGTCCCTGATGTCCTGCTGATCAGTACACATGTATGGAATAAGCTGAGTGAGCAGGAAAAAAACTGGCTGCAACAAGCGGTGAATGAATCGGTACCGGTGCAACGTCAATACTGGAAGGAATCTGTTGAAGAAACTATGGAAGCAGTAAAAAAAGCCGGAGTAACCATCTATTTCCCGGATAAAAAACCCTTTGCAGAAATTGTTCAGACGATGTATGAAGAGTACAAATCCGATGAAGAATTGTATTCCTACATTAAGAGAATCCGTGACCTTTAATGCACAATACTCATGACGTTACGAAAACAGGTTGACAGAATCCTTGAGCTGCTGGTAATAACCATCATGTCCATCCTTGTAATTGATGTTTTGTGGCAGGTAGCGAGCAGGTACTTACTGCAATCCCCCAGTTCATTCACCGATGAGCTGGCCGGTTTTCTCCTCATCTGGGTGGGTATGCTGGGCGCAGCTTACGGTACCGGGAATGGTCTGCACCTTGCCATTGATATTCTGCCCTCAAAATTACCTCCTCAAAAGCGCAAAATACTGGATCTGGCAATCCATTCCCTGGTCGGATTATTCGCCCTGACCGTCATGGTAATCGGTGGAACATGGCTGGTTTATACACGGTTTTATCTCGGACAGATCTCCGCAGCCCTGGAACTGCCGCTCGGATATGTTTACCTGGCAGTTCCGGTTAGTGGAATATTCATTATTTATTACTCAATCCATAATACCATCCTCTCCTTTCAACAAAACACAGGGTAATCATCCGGACTATGGAATACATTGCTATCATCATCCTCATCGTAAGTTTCGTCATTTTTCTTGCCATGGGTGTACCCATTGCCTATAGCATTGGTCTGTCAGGAATACTGACCATGATTGTGAGTATAACCGTAATGCCTGCATTGACCACCATGGCACAGCAAATATCAACCGCCCTGGATAGCTTTGCCCTGTTAGCTATTCCCTTCTTTATTCTTGCCGGACAATTGATGAACCGCGGGGGGATTGCTGTCCGGCTCATTGACTTTGCAAAAGTTCTGGTAGGTCGTTTGCCTGGCGGACTGGCATTCGTAAACATCATGGCAAACATGTTATTTGGAGCCATTTCCGGATCCGCCGCTGCATCGGCTTCCGCCATCGGAGGTTTCATGCACAACAGAATGGTAAAAGAGGGATATGATAAATCCTTCAGTGCTGCAGTGAATGTTACCAGTGCAACCACAGGATTGCTGATCCCTCCAAGCAACATCCTGATTGTCTATTCCCTTGCAAGCGGAGGGGTATCCATCGCTGCCCTGTTTATGGCAGGATATATTCCGGGCATTATGTTGGGTTTTGCCCTTATGGGAGTGGCCGCAGCCTATGCCTACCGGAAACATTATCCTGTTGGAGAGCGAATCGGGTTGAAACAGAGTCTGCTAAAATTTTTAGATGCTATTCCCAGCATGCTACTGCTGGTGATCGTGATCGGAGGTATCATAAGCGGTATTTTCACAGCTACCGAAGCGTCGGCAGTTGCGGTCCTCTATACACTGATCCTTGCTATGATCTACAAAGAGATCAAATTCAGGGATCTGCCTGATATCCTGTTAAAAACCATTGGCACCACGTCCATTGTCCTTTTGCTGGTCGGTACCTCCATGGGGTTATCCTGGGTGATGTCATATGAAAATATTCCACAAAGTGTGAGCGAAGGTTTGCTCTCAGTTAGCGAAAACCCGATCATCATCCTGTTGTTGATCAATATGATCCTGCTGTTTGTCGGAATATTCATGGACATGACCCCGGCAGTGCTGATATTTACACCCATTTTCCTGCCGGTGGTAACATCTCAACTGGGCCTTGATCCCATACATTTTGGGATCATCATGATCATGAATCTTTGTGTGGGTTTATGTACACCACCGGTTGGTTCGTTGCTGTTTATCGGCTGCAGTGTTGCCGATGTGAAAATCGGGGAAATAATCAAACCATTGTTGCAGCTTTTTGTTGTCATGATTATCGTCCTGCTAATCGTTACCTATATTCCACAACTTAGCCTCTGGTTGCCCCGGGCACTTGGGTTCTGATATAAAATACAATACCGGCATATCGCTTGAACAGCATGTGAAAGCCTATCGGATGAAACAGTTGAACTGGTCGAGATGAAAGTACAAATCACACGGACTGCCGATCATTCAGACACCCTTTATGTTCCTGCTCTGGATGAACATTATCATTCCATATACGGGGCATGGCAGGAATCCCTTCATGTTTTCATAACAGAAGGATTTCTGCAGATCCGAAAACCTTCCTTCACAATCTTTGAAATGGGATTTGGAACAGGTTTAAATACCCTGTTATCGATGATCGAAGCGGTAAAACAAGGAATTGAAGTAACCTATCATTCTATTGACCTCCATCCGCTAAAAAAGAGCCTTATAAAGCAGCTAAACCATAACCGGTTCACTGATCCGGAGTTTCACTCCCGTGTGAATACAATATATTCGAGCAAATGGGGATCTCCTGTTGTTATCGGTAAAAATTTTAACCTGACAAAAATAAAAGCAGACATGCTGTCATACCGGTTCACCTCTGTTTACGACCTGGTTTATTGGGATGCCTTCGGACCGGAAAAACAGCCGGAACTATGGCAGGCTCCTCTTTTCCGGAAAGTATATAAATCTATGACTTTCAACGGCATCCTTGTAACCTATGCTGCAAAAGGTCAGGTACGCAGAAACCTGGAAGCTGCTGGTTTTGTTGTCAGCCGAATACCAGGCCCTCCGGGAAAAAGGGAAATGATCAGGGCTATTAAGGAAGAGGAATAATGAAGCTATATGACTGATTATCATCATTCATCATTCCTGCCTGCCGGGTATTTCTTCAGTATTTAGGTAACAGATTTTGTTTGAGATTTTAAGATCTATTTGGTTAATTGATTGCCTGATTTTTTGTACAAGGTTTGGAGGATATATAGAACAAAATCCCAGAGGGATTGAATAATAAATAACCCGGTACAAGCCCCGATGCCTGCCTGCTGCAGGCAGGGGGTTGAATACTAATTCTTTACATTTGAATATTCAACCCCTGTAGGGTTGTAATCTTCTTGTATATACTAACCACCGGTCATAACCGGTGGTTACTCATTATTTTACCCCATTCGGGGTAAAGTGTAATGGTTAAAACTAGTTTCGCAAGAAGAACCTTGTATAAAATCTGTTTTTTGATATTCGTTTTAAACATTGTTAACGAAATTGTGAAGTATTACACAGCCGGCCCGCGGCATCATTCATCATTATTCCCTTTTTTATTATATCTTCGCAGATCGTTATACCTCTAAAAATCAAAACATGAAAATTAGTAATCTCTTACTTGCAATGGCTACAGCAGCCATTCTATTTTCCTCCTGCAACAAGGTGTCTTCCGATGCTGTATTGAAAACGAAGAATGATTCTGTCAGCTACTGGATAGGATTAGTATTTGCCAATAACCTGAAAAATGATGGGTTTGAATCTCCCAATCTGAATGTCATCACCAGGGCTTTCGATGATGTGTTCTCAGAAAAGGAAGCCCTTTTCGAGCCCCATGTTGCGGAAAATAGCTTGAGGCAGTATTATCAAGAATTGCAGGAAAGCCAGCTCCTCGACCAGTACAAGGAAAATAAATATGAAGGAGAACTTTTCCTGGAGGAGAATAAGAACAAAGAAGGAGTCGTAACACTACCCAGCGGCTTGCAATATAAAATTCTCAAAGAGGGAGATGGTCCCAAACCGGAACTTACAGATATTGTCAGGGTTCACTATAAAGGCTCATTTGTCAATGGTTCCGTATTTGAAGACTCCAACGATGGTGATCCGGCAGTATTTGGCGTGAACCGAGTCATTCCCGGATGGACCGAAGCCCTTCAATTAATGAACGTGGGATCGAAATGGAAGCTGTTTATTCCCCAGGAATTGGCTTATGGAGCGAATGTCAGACCCGGAAGTCCCATTCATCCGTTCTCTGCTCTTATTTTTGAAGTTGAACTGCTTGGAATAGAAGAGCAGTAAACGAATACACTGCAGAAATACGGGATAAGCTCCATGGCTCGTTACAGGAAAAATAGATAAACTAAAACAGGACTGCATATGGCCTTTGAATTAACCGGGCGTGTAATTGATGTTTTTGATGCCGTGCAGGTTAGCGATTCCTTCAGAAAAAGAGAGTTTGTCGTCGAAAAGAAGGAGAACAGTTCGGGAACGGAATTTACCGATTATGTAAAGTTTCAGTTAACCCAGGATCGATGTAACCTGGCAGACCAGATCCGGGTAAATGATGAAGTGAGAATCAGTTTCAATATCCGTGGTAATCGCTGGGAAAAGGATGGACGGGTTAGCTATTTCACCAACCTTGATGTCTGGAAGATTGAGAAGCTTGCCGACCAGGAGATGGGAACATTCTCCCCACCACCATCCATGGAAGATATACCCCCTCCCACT
>CAZTES010000064.1:0-15009 GCA_964612275.1 uncultured Rikenellaceae bacterium | reverse complement strand
GTGGATATTCACTCACCCCGCCGCTGGCGGGATGGTTCAACAATCATCATTCACTCACCCCGCCGCTGGCGGGATGGTTCAACAATCATCATTCACTCACCCCGCCGTTGGCGGTGAAGGTGGATATTCACTCACCCCGCCGCTGGCGGGATGGTTCAACAATCATCATTCACTTCGGCTAAGCCTCGTGAATGATGTGTTTCACTCATATCTCAGGGCATCCGCCGGGTTTCTGTTTGCCGCTTTGAATGTAAGTGCAATTATTGTTACTATGGCCAGGATAACAGCAATGACACCCGGGATAACAAAGAGCCACCAGGAGAGCTCGGTTTTAAACGGGAAATTATACATCCAGTTCTTCAGATATCGCCATGAGACCGGTACGGCTAATATGATCGAGATTCCGATAAGCACAACTATTTCAATGGAGAATGACCATGTTATGGCTTTTACGGTAGCACCAAATGCTTTTCTTATTGCAATTTCCCGTGTTTTTTGCTCAACCAAAAACAGGGTTAGCCCAAATAGTCCGGAGCAAGCAATAATGAGGGCCAGAATGGTAAAATAACCGAACGCTTTCATTAGCTGATCCTCTGACCTGTATTGAAGGTCAAATGAATCATCCAGCAGAGTATATGAAAATGGAAAATTCTGTGAGAATTCATCCCATTTCACCTCGATATTATGCAGTGTGTTTTCCATGTTGCCACCTGTAATCCTGATATTAACCACGCGGTGCGGCCAGTCGAGCCAGTATAAAACAAGTGGTTGAATTTCGTGGTGAAGTGAAATAAAGTGAAAATCTTCAATAACTCCTATGATCTCCCCATCACCGTTAGGGCCATCCAATAGTTCCTTTCCAATCGGATGATCCAATTCAAAAAGTCGTGCTGCAGTCTCATTGATTATGAATTTATTATCCTTATCCGTCACAAGATCCCAATTGAAGTCCCTCCCTTCAGTGATTTTTAAACCATACATTGAAATGAAGCCAGGATCGATTGCATTGACCCTAACGTTGCTTTCTATTTCATTTGACGATACGGTCCAATACCAAAAATTTCCACCGGGTGGTGCATTAGAATAAGAGACTTTCTGAACCTGGGGGATGTTAAGTATTTCTTCTTTAAAAGTCATCAACGTATCATTCAGTGCCCGTACCGGTTCCAGGATTATTGTCTCTTCCTTGATAAATCCAAGTTCTTTGCTTTTCAAAAAATTAATCTGCTTACCCACAGTCAATAATCCGGTAAGAAGCATAATAGAAACAGTAAACTGGAAAAGGATCAGTGATCTTCTCAGGTTAATCCCCTTTCTGCCTTTTGTTCTCTCTCCTTTCAGGACCGCTGCAGGACGAATGGAAATCAGACTATAACCGGGATACAGAGCGGAGAGAATACCCAGCAGGATAGCACCAAAAATAAAATAGAGGGCTTCAGGAAAACGGTAAAATGCTTTCACAACCAGGTTGCTGACCATTAAATGATTAAAAAGGGGTATGAGCAATTCGGCAAGAACGAATCCAAGAACCAGTGCTATAAGTGTTAACAGGACTGATTCCGTCAGAAATTGAACCATCAGACTGCTACGGTCGCCTCCAATTACTTTTTTTATACCGACCTCAATATACCGTTGGCCGGATCCTGCTGTAGTAAGATTAATATAATTTAGAGAAGCAACAATAATTATCAGTATTCCAACGGTCAGCAGGAGGTAAACAAACTGGAGATTACCCTTTTTCCCAACCCTGCTTGTGAAATATATTTTGTTCAAACTGTTTAGGTGGAAGTCAGGATCATCAAAAATTTTTCGCTCTTTATAGAATTCTTCAATCTGTTCTTCTATCTGGGATGTATTATGTTTCTCCGGAAGCAAAACATAGGTAGGGTGCTGCCATCCGTCATCATAACTGAAATCGCCTCCAAACATTTTTGTAATGGGATTGAATGAACAAATTGCATTGATGGGTATGTGAAAATTCTGTACATTTTCTATCACTCCGGTAACAGTATATTCCATGCTATTCTCAACTCTGATCACTTCGCCAACCGGATTTTCAAATGGAAAGATCATCTCTGCTATATCCTCAGTCAGGATAACAGAAAGAGGTGCACTGAAGGCTGTTTCAGGATCGCCGTATATGAAATTGAAACTAAAAACATTAAAAATTGTGCTATCGGCAAATACAGGGTTTTCCAAAATATAGGATTGAGGTTTTTCTCCGGATAAAGGATACTCCACAAGTCCTGCACCCCAAACCGTAAACCTGACAACTTGCTCGATATCCTTAATATTTTCTTTCAGATCAAATCCTATGGCTGCAGGCATATGTTCAGTAGTGCCCAGCTGAATAAGATAGATCCGGTCACGCTTCTCATTAAATTTATCATAACTGAACTGATCCTGGACAAACAATATGATCAGTATTGCGATACCAATGGCTGAAGACAATCCCCCAAGATTGATCATGGTGATCGGCCATTGTTTGATCATGTACCGGAATGCTATTTTGATATGGTTAGATAGCATATATTGAAGTTAGCCTTAATTCTTTTAACTCATCGACTATTCGTACCTTAAACTCTCTACCGGATTCCCTCTTCCCGCACGAAAGGATTGGTAACTAACGGTAAGCAACGCTATCATCAGGGCAGACAATCCTGACAAAACAAAGATCCACCAGAAGAGGTCAGTACGGTATTCAAAATTTTGCAACCATTTGCGCATCACCAACCAGGTAATGGGTATGGCTATTCCAATGGCAATCAGGATCCATTGTGAGATCTCTTTCGTTAACATGAAAATAATTTCACTCAATCTTGCCCCGCACACTTTCCGGATTCCAATCTCTTTGGTCCTTTGCTCCGTGATAAATGAAGTCAGGCCAAAGAGTCCCAGAGCAGAAATAATAATGGCAATAATAACAAAACTGCAAAATATTTTACCGGCTCTTATTTCGCTCGGGTATATCCTTTCGAACCGCTCATCTATAAAATGATATTCAAATGGATTATTGGGAGCAACCCTTTTCCAGAGCTCTTCAACAAAGGGTATAACTGAGGCAAATTGTTCAGGATCAATGCGAACAAGCAGGTTTTGATAATAATCCGGATCGATCAACATGACAACGGGTTCGATTTTGTAATTGAGTGGCAGGGAATGAAAATCCCTGGCAATCCCAATGATTGTATACAGGAAATCATCTCCTATATCAAACTCCCCCCCCACCGGAGATTTCATTCCCATAACCTGGATGGCTTTTTCATTCAGAATAACACCGATGGAGTCTGCGGGATAGCCAGGTCGGAAATTCCTGCCACCAGTTAAATCGGTTTGTACAGTTGAAAAATAATCTTCATCGATTGAAAGTACTCCAAATGCGGCTCCGTCATCCGTCTCTTTCCCTTTCCATGTAATTCCTCTCATGATGTTCCAAACTTCACCTGGGAGTTGAGATGAAGCGGCCACAGAAGCGATTCCCTGGTGTGTCATTAGTTTTTCTTTCATGGCATGAAGGTTATTCCTTATATCCCGGTTCATTGGAAGATAGAGTAGATTTTCGGGTTCATAACCCAAATCGGTTGTCTGTATATAGCGCAGTTGAAGTAGTATTATCCCCGTTCCCGTGATGAGTATGATCATAATTGCAAACTGCAGAATAACAAGCCCTTTACGGAAGATTGCACTTTTCAAGGTGAATCCGGTTGTCCCATGAAACGTATCCAGCGGCTTAAATTTTGATAAAGCCAGTGCCGGATAACTTCCGGCTAAAAAACCAGTGAAAAGCAGTAAAATAAAGAGTGTAAGAAAAAATTCCGGTTTAAAATATTCTATTACCAGGTTCTTCCCCGTCAGATTATTAAATGCAGGCCTGCACAACTCCACAATGATCAGTGCGAACAGAATAGAGAGAAGAGAAAATAATAAGGCTTCAACAATGAATTGGGAAATCAAATGGTGTCTGAATGCACCTGCCGTTTTTCTGATCCCGATTTCCAGCTCACGTTTTGAGGAGCGTGCGGTTGACAAATTCATGTAATTAATGCAGGCTATTACAAGAATAAAAATGGCTATTAATGAGAAAAAAATGATATACTTCATGCCTGCACGATTTCCATCAACGGAATAGAGATGAAGATCTTTTAATGCCTGAAGTTTGAGTAGAAGCTTCTCGTTCGGTAATCGATCCCTGATTATTTCAGTTAATTTCTGTTCAACCCGGCTTATGGATGTGTTTTCTTCAAGAAGAAGATAAGTGTATAACCAATGGGATCCCCAATTCTCCTCATCATCCTGTTCCGTTATGTTATCGATGTGTGCAAAAATGTCGAACTGAAAATCAGAATTCGAAGGTACATCATCAATCACACCACCAACCATCAAATCAAAACGGTTGTTTAGTGTCATGCTTTTACCCACCGGATCAACATCCCCAAAATATTTGTGCGCTATCTTTTCCGAAATGACTAAAGAGTTTGGACTGGAAAGAGAAGTTTCAGGGTTTCCACTAATAAAATAAAAAGTTAGTATCCGGAAGAATGAAGTGTCTGTAAAACAAACCCGATCTTCATTGTAAATCTGTTCTCCATATCTGACGGGGATACTACTTCTGTAAAAATGAGTGCCCAGGACGACTTCCGGTACCTGCTCAATGGCTGCCTGAGCCAGAGGATAGGGAGTTGAAGGATTTGCACTTATCTCATCGCCCAACTGATATTCCTTATTAACCCGATAAATCTGCTCCAGGTTTTTATGAAAGCGATCATACGACAATTCATCCTTAATCCATAATGCGATCAGGATAAAACAGGCTATTCCAATGGACAAACCCAAAATATTAATAAGCGAAAAAATCTTGTTCCTGAAAATGCTCCTGAGGACTATTTTTATGTAATTCCTTAACATATTGTTCTTGGTTCTCAATCCTCCGTTCATGATATGGGTTGCCCATAAGTTTGGTTGACAACTTTTAACCTTTAACTTTTCCCGCAGGGATGCCTGCGGCATTACTTTTTATACTCACCTCGCTTTCAGCGGGGTTCCTGCCAGCCCCGCCTGCCGTCAGGCGGCAGGCAAGTATCCTGATTCACTCACCCCGCCGTTGGCAGTATAAGTTATTGGCTGATAAGTTGATCCATTGAAATGACGGCATAAACCGCACAACGCGTTAATAATATCAATTTTTAACTTATAACTTATTAACCTATTCGTACCTCAGTGAATCCGCCGGGTTCCGGGTTGCTGCCTTCAACGCCTGGTGAACCACTGCAACCACACCCATTATTGCCACAACAAACACCGTTACCAGAAAAATCCACCAGGAAAAGTCCGTTCGGTATGCATAGTTCATCAATACTTTTCTCATGGTGAACCAGGCAACCGGGCAGCCAAACAATATCCCGAAAGCTATCCATTTGTTAAACTCCCTGATCAATTGAAAAACAATGTTCCGTGTGCTGGCGCCATTTACTTTTCGAACTGCGATCTGTTTCGTGAAACGCTCTGCAGTATAGGATGCCAGTCCAAACAGACCAAGGCAGGAAATGAAGATACTCAGAATGGCAAAATAGATAACAATATCCCTGACCTTGTTTTCAGGGGCATACAATGCATTGATCTCATCCTCAAAAAAGGAATATGGAATTTGGAAATCGGGTGCAAATTTTCTTGCAACACGCTCAACATAGGCAATAGTCTCCTGAATATTATCCGGGCTTATTTTAAGGATTAGGTAATTGTACCAGGGCCTGTAGATACGAATGGCAAGCGGAACGATTTGATCCCGCAATGGACGATGGTGAAAATCTTTCACCACTCCTATAATCTTTCCCTTGCTGAACCTGTCAGGGAAATAGGGGTGCTGAAATTCCACAGGGTGTCCAACTGGATTTTGAATTCCCATACGATCCAGTGCTGTCTTATTAATGATGTAGCCGATGGAATCATCACCCGCAAAATCCTCTGAGAAACTGCGCCCAAACAACATTTCCATCTCCATCGCTTCAATCATGTCGTAATCTGCCATAAAATAGTCAATCCCGATTCCCTGGTCATCGGGATTTCCCTCCCAGTTCATCCCGACACGCGAATTCACATGGGTCGGTAAATTTGACATACCTGAAATATATTTTATGCTCGGATTTCGCAGCAATTCATTCTTAATTGCATCGTACCTGGAAACAAACGCTTCATCGAAGGGCATAACCAGAACATTCTCTTTGTTCAGTCCAAGGTCCTTATTTTGTATGTACCACAATTGTTTATAAATCATTATTATACAAATAATTAACAGAGTGGAAATAAAAAACTGAAAAACAACCAGGAGATTCCGTAGGATGTTATTGCCGGATTGAGTCATGGATCCCCCTTTAAGGACATGGCTCGATCTGAAAGAGGAAAGAACGAGGGCAGGATAACTCCCTGATAAAAAACTTGTAAAAAGAAAAATTGCAAAGAGTGATAGCAACAGGACAGGATCAGAATAGGCAATCTCAATCTCTTTGCCTGTAATATGATTGAATGCGGGCCGGAACAACTCAACAAGGATCCAGGCAATGACCAGTGCAAAAAAAGCAACCACCGCCGATTCGCTGAGGAATTGTGTGATCAGCTGTGATCTTTTTGCTCCAGCTACCTTTCGCAACCCGACTTCCAGTGCACGTTTTGTTGACCTTGCAGTGGATAAATTCATAAAATTGATGCAGGCAATGATCAGGACCAGTGCTGCTATAACGGAAAAGGTATAAACAAGTATCCCTTTACGCGGGCCACCGTACTCGTTCAAATGGATACTTGTCACCCGCTGAAGATCGGAATAGCCTGTGCCTTCAGGATCGATGCTTCTCCATACCGTTTCAATCTTCCGGACCACACTGTCTTTCCTTGCATCCCCGGCAAGCATGATGTAGGTTGGATAATCCGATGCCCAGCTGGTTAACCGGTACTCAGGAACAAGATCAATGTGGAGCAGCATGGTGAACTGAAGGTGGGACTTTTTCGGTGGATCTTCGATAACTGCAGTTACGGTCAGATCAAGTGTATCCCTTATATTCAGCATCTTTCCAACCGGATCCTCGTCCCCAAAATATTTCTTCGCAGCGGATTCCGTCAGGACCAGGGCATTGGTATTGGGCAAAGCCAATCCAGGATCACCCTCAATGATGGGGAAAGTAAACATCTGCAGGAAAGAGGGATCTACCAACCGGATCTCTGCTTCCCAGAACAATTTATCCTTGTATTGAACAGCACCCCCACCCGACCAGTATCGTGTAAATGCTTCAATTTCGGGTATATTCTCTTTTAATAGAGGCCCTAAAGGAGTCGGTGTTGTTGTCCAGATAAAATCAGGATTATCATGGTCTTTCTGAAGAAGCCTGTAGATCCGACCGGCATTCGTATGGAACCGGTCATACCCAATCTCATCGTTTACCCATAGAAAAATGAGGATGAAACAGGCAAGACCGATTGCAAGACCCAATACATTGATGAAGGAAAATACCTTGTTCCTGAGGATAATTCTAATCGAAGTTTTTAAGTAGTACCTGAACATTGTGATCTAATACATTTCAATTTAAATGAAAATTAAGATAATTAACGTGCCGGTCCATTGATACATTCCAAGTCGCATACCAAAAATATAACAACCTGAAAAACAATTAATTAATTATTAATCTTCATAAAAAAGTGTTGGAAATTCCAACACTCGTGTCTGTTTTTATTACATTTACATATAAAACAACAACCCACATCATGGAAAAAAGAACAGGAATGAATCGTAGACAATTTGTATCCACCTCACTGGCTGCAACAGCCGGTCTGATGACAACGATGAATGGTTTATCCGCGTGCAAACCGGATAAACGATCAAACATGAAAGTGGGTTTATACAGCATTACCTTTCTGGGCATCTGGTACCGGGGCGAAGCCCTCTCCCTGGAAGAAATGATCAAACGTGCGAAACAGTACGGTTATGAAGGAATTGAAATTGATGGAAAGCGCCCCCATGGGAATCCGCTCGACTGGCCGGCGAACCGTTGTAAGGAATTACGATCTTACGCTGACAGCGAAGGAATAGAGATATTCGGTGTGGCAGCCAATAACGATTTCAGCAGTCCGATACCGGAATACCGGGAGTGCCAGATCGCTTATGCTAAGGAGCTGGTCCGGATGACTGCAGATCTGGGTGCTGGAACACTCCGGATGTTTCTTGGATGGCCTGGCATAACACTGCACCCGCAGGTAGCCGAATACGGTATAGCGAGAAACATCTGGGAAGTCACCCATGAGAAGTTCACTGAAGAAGAGGTCTGGGACTGGTGCCTCAACGGCATGCGCGAATGTACACGGTACGCGGAAGATGCAGGAATTACTCTTGCCCTGCAGAATCATGCACCCGTGATCAGGGATTACAGGGATGTACTCACCATGGTAAACGAGATCAATTCTCCCAACCTGAAGGTATCGCTGGACGTTCCCATCATGGTTGATAAATCTGCTGAGAATATTCAAAAAGCAGCACTGGCTGTGGGTGACCTGCAGGTGCTGTCTCATTTCGGAGGGGAGTACGAAAGGGATGCTGATGGCAAGGTAAAAGGAGAACCATTCTATATCGATTTTGTCCGGGCAATGCATGAAATCGGATATAACGGTTATTTCAGTTATGAGCTGTGCCATCCCCTTCCGGTTATAGAGGGTGAAAGGGTGGGTATCGAATATGCCGAGAAAAATGCAGCACTGGCTGCCGAGTTCATGAAAGGAATTATTCACGAAGTAATATAATGACAAAAACCAAAGGAAAAATATTGATTGTAGACGATAACGAGGAGTTATTGATTGCCCTGAAAATGATATTAACTCCCCATTTTGCCGAGATCATCACGGAGAAAAATCCCAACCGTATACCATCTCTTATAAAAGACCATTCTTTTGACATCTTTTTACTGGATATGAATTTTCGTGCCGGTGTAAATACCGGGAATGAAGGGATCTTCTGGATGAACAGGATATTTGAAGTCGATCCTGCCGCCACCGTGGTGTTCATTACCGCATTCGGTGATATTGAGCTGGCTGTAAAAGCAATGAAAGAAGGGGCGGTAGATTTCATACAAAAATCCTGGGATGAGGAAAAGATCCTATCGACCATTCTGGCTGCCTATACATTACGGTTATCAAAACTGGAGATCTCACGGTTGAAAACGAAACAGAAACACCTGAAGGAAAGCATTGATCGTAACTTTCAACTGTGTTCCGGGTCATCAAAAGCCATGAAAGAAGTAATGCGGATCATTGACAAGACTGCCAAAACAGATGCCAATATCTTATTGTTGGGAGAAAGTGGCACAGGGAAAGAGGTAATTGCAAGGGAAATTCACAGACGATCTGTGCGGGCAGAAGAGATTTTTGTGGCTGTTGACCTCGGATCACTGAGTGAGACCCTGTTTGAAAGCGAACTCTTCGGACATGCTAAAGGGGCGTTTACCGGGGCGGTCGAAAATAAACCGGGGCGGTTTGAAATTGCAAACGGCGGGACCCTGTTCCTGGATGAAATCGGAAACCTTACCCTGCCTTTGCAATCGAAAATCCTGACCGCCATTCAAAACAAAGAAGTGATCCCGCTTGGATCCAATTCACCAGTACAAGTGGATATTCGCTTAATCAGTGCAACCAATAAACCATTGGTTGAAATGATTCAACTGGGCGAATTCCGGGAAGATCTATTCTATCGCCTCAATACAGTACAAATTGATATACCACCCCTCAGGGAAAGGCCGGAAGATATTCCGGAACTGTTTGATTTTTTTCTTGACGGCTTCAAACAAATCTATAGCAAAGAGGATTTGCGTATTGTTAAACCGGCCATGAAATCATTACAGGAGTATTCCTGGCCAGGGAACATAAGGGAATTGAAACATGTGATAGAAAAAGCTGTAATTTTCTGCGATACAAACACCATTTCAAAGAATGATCTGTACTTCATTGAATACCGTAAGGAACCCGACAAACCGAACACGTTCAGTCTTGAGAAAAACGAAAAGTTCATGATTATTAAAGCCCTGCAAAAATACAAAGGGAATATCAGCTCTGCAGCAAAAGCGCTGGAAATTAACCGATCCACATTGTATGAAAAAATACGAAAATATGGCATATGACAGGTTTTCATTTATGGTTAGCATACAGGCCCTTGGACTGGCAATAACCCCAATCCTCTTCTATTGGCTGGTCATTAAAGATGACACGCTGGTAACATCAATAACGCTCATCATCGTTTGGATTATTCAAATAATCTATTTGCTCTATTATGTTAAGAAAACAAACAGGGAGATAGCCGGGTTCCTGAATTCAGTGGTTTACCGGGATACTTCACTGAACTTTGATGAGGAGAAAAACGGACGAATTTTCAAGGAGTTATACCACACGTTTAATGAGGTGTTATTAAAAATCCGTGAAGCAAAAATTGAGAAGGAGGCTGAACACCACTATTTTCAGAATACCATAAAACATGTCGGTGTCGGTTTGATCTCATTCGACAAACAGGGTTCGGTTGACCTGTTCAACCGGGCAGCATCTGATCTGTTGGGAATAAAAAGTATAAGAGAAGTTACTGACCTGAATCCGGTTAATCCGGAACTGGGTAATCTGCTTCAGAGCATCCGGCCCCAAAATCCGGAATTAGTGAAAATCCAACTTGGTGGAGAAACGTTTCAGCTTTCTGTTAAAGCTGTTGAATTTAAAATTGAGAAGCGGGATATCAAATTGGTTTCGATTCAGGATATCAGTTCGGAAATCGAAACCGGAGAAGTGAATGCATGGCAAAAACTAATCCGTGTTCTGATCCATGAAATGACAAACTCCATCAGTCCGATCAACTTGCTTTCCACAACCCTGCTTAATCTATTCAGGCCTGGTGGGAATACCATTCAGGCAGATGAGTTGGATCAACAAATCATTAACAATTCTATTACCGGACTCCAGGCAATCAATAAAAGAAGCCGGGGGCTTAAGAAATTCATTGAATCCTATAGTTTGTTCACAAAGATACCGGAACCAAATTTCTCAAGTTTCAATATCGGGGTATTGTTTAACAATCTCAGCGTATTGCTTAAAGATGAACTCAGAGAAATTCAATTCAAATCAAATACAACACCATCCGGATTATCGCTCTATGCAGATGAGAAAATGGTTGAACAGGTGTTGATCAACCTGATCAGCAATTCCATTTATTTCCTGAAGAAGAGGGAAGAAGCTATCATTGAACTTTTTGCTTATAAAGAGAAGGGAAAGACCATTATCCGTGTTTCGGACAACGGACCGGGTATCCAAGAGGAAGAAATGGAAAATATTTTTGTCCCGTTCTATTCAACCAAAGAGGGTGGCTCGGGCATTGGTTTAAGCCTGTCACGGCAGATCATGCTACTTCATAAAGGAGGGATCACGGTTATTTCCGAACCGGATATACGAACTGATTTCATCCTCACGTTTTAAAGGATAACCGTAAATGACGTTCCCTGGTTTTTTACCGATTCGACCCCAAGCATCCCTCCATGTAACCGGATGATCTGTTTACACAGGCTGAGTCCGATTCCTGAGCCTTCCTTTTTAGTCGTATAAAACGGAACAAAGATCTGCTCCCGGATATCCTCGGTCATACCCATGCCATTGTCTTTAAAGCGGATCATCGTTTTTCCTTCATCCATCCTGCTGAAGTCAATTTCAATGATGGGATCTTGCCTTCCCCGGAGTGCCTCAATCGCATTCGTTAACAGATTCAGAAATACCTGGTCAAGAAGATTTATATCCCCTTTGATATACTGCACATCATCCCTTGCTGTAATGTGAAGAACAATATTCTTATCTTCCAATTGTGCTTTTCCGAGAATTTCCAGACGGTGTATTACATCCCCGATCGGAATGGATTCCACCCGGGGTTGTGGTACCCGGGTAAGTGCCTGGTAAGCCTGTGTAAACCGCATCAAACCTGAACTTCTATCATGGATTGCTTCCAGTCCGGTAACCATTCTTTGCTTCTCCTTCTCAGTAAGCGGTTCCTTTTTATGATGCTGTAACATCTCAAAGAGGGAGGAACTCAGGGAGGTGATGGGTGTTGCTGAATTCATGATCTCATGGGTCAGCACACGAATCAGTTTCTGCCAGGACTCCAGCTCCTTCTCATCCAACTCCTGGCGGATGTTCTGAACGGATATGAGCGTAAAATTTTCCTTCTCCGTTTTAATCTTATTCGCGATGAAGACGAGCGGGATCATTCTCTCCCGTATCTTCAGTGTGATCAGTTTCCGTTTTCCGGGAGTAAGATTCATCAGCAGGTTCCCGATCTCATCCGTAAGGTCACCGATGGAAGAATTAGGGGCTATTGGCCTGATATTCAGCAACTCGCGGAAAGCAAAATTGACCAGCCGGATTTCACCCTTTTCAGTAAACGATAATAATCCCACATTTGCCTGTTCAATCAGGGTTTGCAGGTATAGATACTGAATCTCTTTCTCCATGCTGAGTTCCCTGAACTTTTTAGTAATCTTGTTCATGTTTTCGTACAAATAACCAAAGGATTTTCCCTTTTTAGCCGCATTGAAAACGTTGGTAAAATCAGAGTTTAAGATGGACTGAAAAAAGTTTGCCACATCCCGGTTCGACCGGTCGATATAATAAAAAAACTCAATGAGGGCGATGATGACAAAGATTCCCAGGTAAAAGGAGCGGATATACTTTTCACCGATAATGAGGAAAGATAAAAGGAAACCGCAGGCTATAATAATGATGGCCAGCCGGATGATTACCTGAATTTTGAATTTTTTAAAGCCCATATTTTTCGATTCTCCTGTAGAGTGCTCCCCGGGTAATCCCAAGTTCCTCGGCTGCTTTGGTTATGTTCCCGCCATACTTTCTGATGCACTTTTCGATGGCTCTTTTTTCCAGTTTCTCCAGGTTATAATTCCCGGGTTCCGGCTCATCCTGATCAGCGGATTCATAAATCTGAAAATCCTTAGGTTTAAGCATTTTCCCATCACTCAGAATAACTGCTCTTTCAACCGCGTGCTGGAATTCACGAATGTTTCCGGGCCAGTCATACTGCTGAAGTTTTCCCAGCACATCATCCGGCAGCCTGAGGTTTTCCTTCTGATGCTTTCTGGTGTATCTCTCCAGGAAGTATTCAGCAAGAAGCGGGATATCTTCTGTTCTATCCCGCAAGGGCGGAACAGCTATTTCCACAGTATTAATCCGGTAAAGCAGATCCTCCCTGAACACTCCTTCTGCGACCATCTTTTTTAAGTTCCTGTTGGTGGCACAAATCAACCGGATATCAACAGGTATTGGGCGGTTGCTTCCCACCCTGATGATCTCTCTCTTTTCAATCACCCGGAGCAGTTTCGACTGTAAAGGCAAGGTAAGATTCCCAATTTCATCCAGGAATAGTGTTCCTGCATTCGCCGCTTCAAACCTGCCAATCCGATCCTCCTTTGCATCCGTGAATGCCCCTTTCACATGCCCGAACAGTTCGCTTTCAAATATTGTTTCCGTGAGCGATCCCAGGTCAACCGTTATAAAAATGTCCTCTGAACGAGATGAAGCACGGTGCAAAGCCCTGGCAACCAGCTCTTTTCCTGCCCCATTCTCCCCAAGGATCAGCACACTGGCATCCGTAGTGGCCACCCTGCTTAAACTGTCAACCACTTTTTTTATGGATTCGGACGTACCAATCATCTCTGAAAACTGATGATCAAGGGTTGAGGTGAGTATTTTCTGGGTTGACTGCAATTGAGAAACTTTTTTGCGTGACTGACTCAGTTTGTATGCAGCCGACACGGTAGAAAGGATTTTTTCATTCTGCCAGGGCTTCACAATGAAGTCCGTGGCGCCCGCTTTCATCGCTTTCACGGCAATGTGTATTCCTCCGAAAGCCGTAATTACAATTATATTGGAAAGCGGCTCAATTTCATTGATTTTTTTCAACCACCTCAACCCTTCCCTTCCCGATGTATCTCCTGGTTTAAAATTCATATCCAGGAGAATAACATCGAAAAAATCATTCTTCAATACCTTTGGGATCTCTGAGGGGTCTTCCAGGGTAACAAGCTCAGCAAAATGTTCCTCCAGCAAAGTCTGAAGAGATAGGATGATGTAGGGATCATCATCCACAATCAGGACCTTTCCTCCGGTTTTACTCATATTCGTTGATTTACACGGACAATCGCATATACCATACCAATGTTGTCTACTTCGTTCGTCCTCACAGGGATGATAAAAGTAATAAAATATATTGGGAAGATTACTGTCCACTGCTGGACACCCGATTGTCCAATATTGGACGATTTCAATATTCCACTCTGATTTTTATAAATTAAAATTCTCATATATAATTATTTATAGACTATGGCATGTCAATTGATCCATTACAAAAAATTGACATTCAACTCATGCTTAAACATTACCTTATTACAACTTTCCGGATTATTCTCAGGCAGAAGTTATACACGTTCATCATTCTGATGGGGCTTGCCCTGGGATTGTCCTGTTCAACCATTATTCTGATTCTTGTGACTCATGAAGTTCAATACGATAATTTTCACGATAAGAAAGACAATATTTACCTCGTGCAACAGACTTTTTCAACAGGAGATTCAGAATATACCACAGACCGGTCAGGGGGAGCATACGGGCCTGCTTTGAAGGATGGATTTGATGATATTGAAGAAGTTGTGCGCATTGGAATGCCGGGTGAACTGCTGATAAGTTACGTCGGCGGAGAATCGGATGTTCCCGAAAAAAGCGACAGCTTTGGAAAGAAATTTCTTGAAACAACCGGTTTGGCGGCTGATCCGGAGATTTTTAAAGTATTTACTTACCCGATGCTTCGGGGTAATCCTGAAACGGCTCTCAGCCAGCCCTATTCCATGGTAATAACCGAAGACTTTGCGAAAAAATATTTCAGTACGGAAAACCCTCTCGGAAAAACCATCAGGATAAACAACACCTTTGATTTTACGGTAACAGGAT
>CAZTES010000063.1:0-15201 GCA_964612275.1 uncultured Rikenellaceae bacterium | reverse complement strand
AAACTAAACATGAAAAAAATCATAAATTTATTAACTTAAAGAAATTTATTTTGTTTATTACCTGAAGATGACAAGCAGGCAAGCTTCCATTTCCATACTGCCCATTGACCATATGCTTGATTTTATCAGGGAAAATGGTATCAGCAGCGTCATTGTTGCGGTGTCCGGACTGGCTGCTCATCACTTATTGAGGTAACAATCAGATTACACTCGAAAACAAGGAATCACACATTATGATAAAATCTGTTCAAGAAATAGTCAGGAAATATGACGGAGATCCTTACCGGTTAATGGATATTCTGATTCAGATCCAGTCGGGATCCGGATTTATTTCAGAGGAAGCGATCCAGGAGATTGCAAAACTGCTCAACATTTCCCAGGTCGATGTTGAGCAAACGGTAACATTTTATCATTTCTTCACCCGTAAACCGACCGGCAAGTACACGGTATATCTGAATAACAGTGTGGTTGCCAACATGATGGGAAGAGAGCAAATTTCCACAGCTTTTGAAAAAGAGTGCGGCATCCCGTTTGGAGGGGTTACTCCCGACGGATTGATCGGGTTGTATTATACCTCCTGTATCGGGATGAGTGACCAGGAGCCGGCGGCTCTGATTAACGGGAAGGTCTTCACGAACCTCACCCCCTTCACTGTCCGGGAGATCGTACATAAGATGAAAGAGGGAATGCCGGTTGAGGAGATGGTCACATCAAGTTTTGGAGAGGGACAGAACCGGTCTGACCTGATCCGGTCGGTTGTCCGGAACAATATACGCCGCATAGGTCCTATTCTTCAGGATGACTATGTAACGGGCACGGTGCTCAGAGAACAGGTCTCAAAACAATCTCCCGGGGAGGTCATTGAAGTGATTAAAGCATCGAATCTGCGGGGACGTGGTGGTGCTGGTTTTCCTACCGGGCTGAAATGGGAATTTTGCCGGAAAGCTGAAGGAAATGAGAAATATTTGATTTGCAATGCCGATGAAGGAGAACCGGGAACATTCAAAGACCGGGTAATCCTCACCGAGCGAGCCGGTCTGTTGATCGAGGGGATGGCAATTGCCGGGTATTGTATCGGAGCAAGTCAGGGGATCATTTACCTGAGGTACGAATACAGTTATCTGGAAAAATACCTGAATGCCATGCTCGAGCAGGCAAGAAGCAGTCACTTACTGGGTAAGGATGCCGGGGGTATAAAGGGATTCGATTTTGATATCCGCATCCAGTTTGGTGCCGGGGCATACGTATGTGGAGAGGAATCAGCGCTGATCGAATCGGTTGAAGGGAAGCGGGGAGAACCAAGAAACCGGCCACCCTTTCCTGTCGAAAACGGCTACTTCCATAAGCCAACCGTAATCAATAATGTGGAAACCCTTTGCACGATTGTGCGAATCATTCAACATGGCAGTGACTGGTTCAAATCACTGGGAACAAAAGAATCAACAGGAACAAAATTGCTGAGCATTTCCGGTGACTGTAAATACCCGGGGGTGTATGAGGTAGAATGGGGATTCACCATCAATGATATTTTGAGCATGGCAGGAGCTGAGATTCCCCAGGCAGTGCAGGTGGGCGGACCGTCCGGTGCGCTCATTGCCCCGTTTGAATTCAACCGCATCCTCTGTTTCTCGGACCTTTCCACCGGTGGTTCAATAATGATCTTTGGTCAATCCCGTCAGCTGCTGAAAGAGGTGGTATTGAATTTCACCGAATTCTTCATCGAAGAATCATGTGGTTCCTGTGTTCCCTGCAGAACCTTTCCAATCTTACTGAAAGACAAACTCATCAAAATACTCAATGGTCATGGCGTCGCCCAGGACATTGAAGATATGCTTGCATGGGGTCAGGTATTAAAGGTGAATCGTTGTGGCTTAGGCCAGACTGCCGGCAATCCGATCCTGACGAGCATCAGAAATTTCAGGCACCTGTATGAAGAGAATATCCAGAAAGACAAGACATTTGATACCGGTTTCGATTTGCGGAATGCGGTGATCGATTCAAGCGAAGCAGTTGGAAGAATTCCACAACTTTAAACAGTGAATGATGAAAAACTTAGTGACGATACACATTGATGGCAAGGAATGCCAGGCTGAAAAAGGAACCCATTTGATTGATATAGCCCGGCAGAACAACATTTTTATTCCCTATTTGTGCAATATCCCCGGTGTCGAACCTGCCGGTTCCTGTCGCATCTGTACGGTGAAGGTGAACGGCCGCTTTATGTCAGCCTGTACCACACCTGTTGAGGATGGAATGGAAATTGAAAACGATACGGATGAGCTTAACGATATCAGAAAATCCATCGTGGAGATCCTCTTTGTTGAGGGGAACCACTTCTGTCCCTCCTGCGAAAAAAGCGGAAACTGCATCCTTCAGGCGCTGGCTTACCGTTTTAAGATCATGGTCCCAAGATTTCCGTACCGTTTTTCCGTCAGGGAGATCGATGCCTCTCATCCCAAAATCATCAAGGACCATAACCGGTGTGTTCTGTGTAAACGATGCATCCGTGCGATCAAAACGGAAGATGGTAAAAGCATTTTTGCATTCCGAAGCAGGGGGCACAGGCTGGAGATTGGAATTGACCCGGAGCTGGGAGACCAGCTGACCGACAGCATGGCACAGGAAGCCATGGATATATGCCCGGTGGGATCTATTCTCCACAAAGAACAGGGATTCATCACACCAATTGGAAAAAGAAAATACGACAATGAACCCATTGGATCCGACATTGAAGTAAACGAGTAAAAACATCAACTACATAACCATGAGCAAACCAATTATAGCAACCACTTCACTGGCAGGCTGTTTCGGATGCCACATGTCCTTTCTGGATATCGATGAACGGATCCTTGACCTGCTTGAGGTGGTTGAATTCAACAAATCTCCCATCGATGACATTAAAAAATTCACCAAACCGTGTGATATTGGATTAATTGAGGGAGGTTGTGGCAACAGCGAAAATGTTGAAGTGCTGAGGGAGTTCCGGAAGCATTGCAGGATCCTGATATCGCTAGGGGAATGCGCTATTATGGGTGGATTGCCCGCTCTACGGAATGGAATCCCGGTTAAGGAGTGCCTGGAAGAAGCCTACCTGAACGGTCCGAGTGTGGTGGGAAACAATGAGGAGAAGATCATGCCCAATGATGATGAGCTTCCCATTATACTGGACAAAGTATATCCCTGTCACGAGGTCGTTAAGATCGACTACCATCTTCCGGGTTGCCCGCCCACGGCAGAACTGATCTGGCAGGCACTCCATGCTATTATTCTGGGAACTGAAATGGATCTGCCCTATGAGGTTATTAAATTTGATTAACAGGAGATCATTATTATGGCAAGAAAAATAACGATTGAACCGGTTACCCGGGTTGAAGGTCATGGCAAGGTAACCATCCATATGGACGATAACAATAATATCGTGCAAAGCAGGTTACACATTGTTGAATTCCGTGGTTTTGAACGGTTTGTTCAGGGAAGACCCTACTGGGAAGCACCGGTACTGGTACAGCGTCTCTGTGGTATCTGCCCGGTGAGTCACCATCTGGCTGCTGCAAAAGCCATGGACGTTATTGTGGGTGCGGGAACCGGTGACGGGCTTACTCCTACCGGTGAAAAAATGCGCCGGCTGATGCATTACGGACAGATATTTCAATCCCATGTACTGCATTTCTTCCACCTTGTATCTCCCGATCTGCTGTTCGGTATTGATGCCAGCCCCGAGATACGGAATATCATTGGTGTTTCTATTGAACACAGGGATCTTGCTGTCCAGGGTGTTATGATGCGGAAATTCGGACAGGAAATCATCAGGGCCACAGCAGGGAAAAAGATCCATGGAACCGGAGCAATTCCCGGCGGAATAAATAAGAGCCTGAGCATTGAAGAGCGTGACTTCTTCCTGAAGGGAGACGATCCATTCAATGCCGACCACATGATCACCTGGTCCCTGGGTGCCGTCGAATTCATAAAAGATTACCTGAAGAAAAACCGGGAATTGGTGGATAACTTTGCTGCATTCCCATCCAATCACCTCAGCTTAGTCCGTAAGGATGGAGCAATGGATCTGTACCATGGTGTATTGAGGGCAGTAGATCATAACGGGAAGAAGATCCTGCATGACGTGGATTACCTGGATTACCTGGATTACATTGGAGAAGAGGTTAAATCATGGACTTACATGAAATTCCCATTCATTAAAAAATTGGGCAAAGAGGATGGATGGTACCGTGTTGGTCCGCTGGCCCGTTTGAATGCATGCGATTTTATTCCTACTCCGCATGCCCAGAAAGAATTTGAAGAGTTCAGGGCATATACCAAGGGAAAACCCAATAACATGTCACTGTACACCCACTGGGCAAGGCTTATCGAGGTCCTGCATGCTGCCGAGATGATGAAAGAGTTACTGCATGATCCGGATCTTCAGGGGGATGATCTTGTTGTTAAGGGAACGAAAACCAACGAAGGGATCGGGTTGCTTGAAGCCCCGCGGGGAACACTTTTTCACCATTACCGGATCAATGACGATGACCTGATCGAGATGGCAAACCTGATCGTTTCCACAACCAATAACAATACACCGATGAACCGGGCTGTTGAAAGCGTGGCAAAGCAATACATGACCGGTCAGACCGAGATCACCGAACCCATGATGAACGCGGTGGAGGTTGCCATACGGGCGTACGATCCCTGTATTAGCTGTGCAACACATGCTATAGGGAAGATGCCGCTCAAGATCGAACTGTACGATTCACAGAACCATCTCCTTGACAAAAAACAAAAATAGATTGAACGAATCTCCAACAGTATTGATATACGGTTATGGCAACCCGGGGCGCCAGGATGACGGGCTGGGAAACGCTTTCGTGGAGAAAATGGAGCAGTGGGTGCGCAACAAAAATATCTCCTCGATAACCTTTGATTCCAACTACCAGCTGAATATTGAAGATGCAGAAGCCATCTCTGATAAAGAGCTGGTTATTTTCGTTGATGCCTCAACCGAACCAATCGACGACTTTTGCATCACCAGGGTAAACGCCTCGGAGGCATCCGTCGAATTTACCATGCATGCAGTCTCCCCCTCTTTTATCCTGCACCTGTGCAACCAGCTTTTTGATAAATACCCCCATTGCTGTCTCCTTCATATAAAGGGTTACGAATGGGAGTTCAAGGAAAAGCTTTCCAGCAAGGCGAATGCGAACATGCTAAAAGCCTTTGATTTCCTTTGTGATAAACTCCGTCATCCGGAAAGCCGAATCAGCCTTTTCAAAGAGCTGGTGGAATGTTGATTTGAATAACTAACCTTAACAAAATAAAAAGAGCGATGAATCTCACTACAGAGTATATGGGTTTGACCCTGCGCAATCCCATTATTGTCAGCAGTTCAGGACTTACAAAATCGGTTGACCGCATAAAGCGAATTGCAAAAAGTGGCGCCGGAGCGGTAATCCTGAAATCTCTTTTCGAAGAGCAGTTAATCCACGATCCAAAAGCACTGATGGAACAGGAGGATATGTACTTCTGGTATCCCGAAGCAATTGAATATCTGGATAAATTTTCTAAAAAGGAGGGCATTGATGCCTACCTGAATCTCATCAAAGAGACGAAGGCGTCAGTCAATATCCCGGTTTTCGCCAGCATCAACTGTGTCTCACCAAGTGAATGGACCTCCTTTGCTTCCCGGATAGAGGAAGCCGGGGCGGATGGGCTGGAACTGAACATTGCCATTTACCCGTTTAACAAAAAAGCAGACAGCCAGACAATCGAAAACATGTACGTCCAGATCCTCCAGGATGTAAAAAAGAACTGTACCCTTCCGGTTGCCGTGAAACTGGGGAACAACTTCACCAACCTGTACAAAATTACCTATCACCTGGATGAAGCCGGAGCAGATGCACTCGTTCTCTTTAACCGGTTTTACCGGCCGGATATCGACATCAACAAATTAAGCCTGGTATCCAGCAACATCATCAGTTCGCCACAGGAGGCAACCGAAGCATTACGGTGGATCAGCGTGTTATCACCGGAACTGAAATGCAGCCTGGCTGCCGGTACCGGAATTCATGATTCCGGAGGGATTATCAAGCAGCTCCTTGTAGGTGCAGATGCAGTACAGATAGCAAGCGCACTCTATAAACACGGTATCGAGTACCTTGACAAAATCATTGATGACATGATCCGCTGGATGAAAAAATTCGGATATGATTCGGTAAGCGATTTTAAGGGAAAAATGGTTCGGAAAGAAAATGCTGCTGCCTTTGAAAGGATACAATTCATTAAAAAGACGATGGGGGAAATGGAATGAACATGGAGTACAGAGTACAGAGTACAGAGTTTATTGAGTCCTAGAATCAATCAAATCGGTAACCTTTTTGGTTTGTTCCTTTCAGATATTTAATCAACCCGGATATTAACGAAATGGTATCATCGGTTAGATTATAACCTGTTTGAAACTCTTCTTCTGTGATGTATTCAGAATCAAGTGCTCTGTATAGTTGTGATTGTAATTCACCTCCTGAGCCACGGGATATGGATAAAAAATGAGAAAACTCTTTATTCCCTCCTCTTGTAAATCCTTCAGAAATGTTATCCATGATTGAACCGGATGAATTAAGCATTTGATCTGCTAAACTATAATCTTTTTTTGCAATGATTTTTTTTCGAATCTGAAAGATAAACCTACATAATTCCCTCGCCTTTTGCCAACAGTCAAGATCTTCAAATTTTCTTATTGTTCCCATTATTGAGCATTTAAGAACTCTGTACCCTGAACTCTGTACCCTGAACTGTTATTACTTCTACAGCCCCAAAAACTGGATCCCGATTCCGCTTAAAAGGATGATAGCGCCGGCGATGGCGTGTGTAAACCGCTCGAGCTTGCCCAGGGGCAAAAAATTAATCCCAAAAGTACTGACCAGCACGATAGAGAGCATGGTACCTATTGTTATTAATCCGAAAACCAGGCTGACCAGGACCAGTCCTGACATGCTGCTTTGTGCTGCAGGATACATTAATATTGGAATCAGCGGCTCACAGGGGCCAAGAATGAAAATGACAAACAATACCCAGGGGGTAAGGTTCTTTTTATGATTATCATGAACATGTACATGGTTTTCCTGATGTACATGCTCGTGGGTATGGTAGGTTCCATTCTCATGAACATGAATGTGCTTATGCGGTTTGTTGCGGTAAGCTCTGCGGATCCCCCAGGCAAAATAGACCAGTCCGAATGCAATAAATAACCATCCGGCGATGCTGCCCCGTACCGACTCAATACCCGTTAACCTGTTTATACCAACCCCCAGTGCAATTCCTATCAAACCAAGAAGGATGGAACTACCGACATGCCCCAGTCCACAGGCAATGGTAACCCATGTTGTTTTTACCATGGTCCACTTCCTGGCTTTTGCCATTACAATAAAGGGCAGGTAATGATCCGGCCCCAGCAGGGTATGAAAAAACCCGATGGAAGCTGCAGTTACGAGCAGTATTTGAATTTCAGTTGAAAGCATAACAAGTTAATTTGGCAAAGTTAAAAAAATCATTCAATAATAATTCCAGCACCGGTGAGCCGGTTAACGGTTTCCCCGGCACATTCCAAGCAATATATCTTTCCCTCCTTTTTAACGCCCCGGGAAGCCATGATGGTCTCGTTGCAGCTTGAACAAACCATGTTTTCATGGGAAGGTGCATATTCAGGAACAGCAACTTCATTCAGTGTTTGACGGGTAAACAACCGGTCAAAATCCAGGTCCAGGATGGCAAATGCTTTTTTGAGTCCCTCAGCCTTGAACTTTGCAACGGTTTCAACACTGCGATCGTGATCATCGACAACCTTACCGAATGCCGATGAAAATTCAGGATAAACAGCATGCATGTATTGCTGTGCTTCCTGTTTCATCACGAACCGTATGCCTGTCCCACTGCGATCCACCAGTGAACAGGCTACTTTACCCGTATCTTTGAAAATCAGGGCGTTGTTTCCGAAACTGCAGCCTGTTACAAACTGAATGCCATCTGAAAAACAGTTGTTGGTTTCGACAATGGCTAACAACTCTTCCAGACCGTCAGAGTCCCTGTTCATTTCCTTCATACCGTATACACCCGCCATAACACCCAGAGCCAGTCCCACACAATAATGCCCATGCAGTTGTGCCGACATAATCAAAAGCCTGTCCAGTCTTCCCGCCTGGATGTATTGTTCGATCTCCTTCCTCAAATTTGCTTTCATGTTATTATACCGGATTACTTCCAGTTCTTCTTCGGAAAATATTCTGTCGGACGGCTTAATATCAATTACCGGGGAGCCATTCAGGGCATCCAGTCCCGACATCACCAGCTCATTCCCTGAACAGCTAAGCAGCTTCACCGTTGAAAGTCCCACAGGAGAAGGCCTGTGAGGACTCCTGGAGGCGAATACTCCTTTTACTTTACCAGAGTGAACCGGTCCCTTCAGGTTGAAACCTTTTGACCGGTCAAACAGGAAAAGGATATCAAGGTATTTCGAGGCTTCAATTCTGTACAATCCTTCAGAGAACTCCCCGGAAACCTCTATCATGCTCTTTTCCGCTTTTATCACAGCAGGATCTTCCGGTTCATTAAACCGGTTTTTTACAACACCTATTTGAGTAATTTGTTTCACAAATGGTTTTCGGTTTTCTGTTCTCAGTTCTTTCAGTCCCTACGGGACGTCATTATTACTTGTCTCAAGTATTCAGCCATTAAAATGGCTGCCTATTGTCTGTTAGTCCCTGCGGGACATTTTCTTTGGAGGAAATCATTCATTATACATCAATCATAACTCACAACTCATTTCTTCTTTTTTTACCGAGTACCCAGTAACCCCACCCGACTGAACGTCGTTCGGGCGGGCAGCAACCAGCACCTATTTCTCTTCACTACTCACTCCACCAACTCCATCTCCTCGAGCAAATGGCCGGCGCCTGCAAGCTTATCGATAATAAAGAGGGCAAACCGGATATCGAGTGAGATGTTTCTGCACTTTTCAGGATTATACACCAGGTCGCTCATCACCCCTTCCCATGCACGGTCAAAATTCACTCCGATCAGGTGTCCTTCTGCGTTGATAACAGGGCTTCCGGAATTCCCACCTGTTGTATGGTTGGTAGCAATAAAACAGACATGCATTTTACCATCCTCCCCATACCTGCCATAATCCCGGGCATGATAGAGTTCTTTCAGTTTTTCCGGGACATCATAGTCGTAAATTTCAGGATTATCTTTCTCCATGATCCCTTCCAATGTTGTCCATGCAAGAAAATACTCGGCATCTCTCGGAAAGTATCCTTTTACCTCCCCATAGGTTACCCGCAGCGTACTATTTGCATCGGGATAAAAGACTTTTTCCGGCTGGAATTCCATCTGGGCTTTCATATAGATCCTGTCGAGTTTACGAAGATCTTCACTCAGCTTATTGTATTCGGGCAGGACCTGAAACATATGTATCCTATTTGCTTCCAGAAACAGCTGGCAGGCAGGATCTTTCAGGATCTTTTTTGCACTTCTTGCCGTAAAGGAAGCCAGGAATTCAAGCACCTTTTCCTGATCGGCAAAGATTGTTCTCTTGTAGAACGAGTCGGCATATCCGTTTAAATCACCGGAATATTTCTGGTTCGCCTCTCTGACACTTTCCGGTTGATATTCCGGAGTTACATTTTCGCTGAAGAGTGAAAGCAATGCTACGAACAGCTTTTTATCGGTCGGTTTATCATAATCTTTAAAGAACTGCTCAGTCTGTGAAGTAAGGTTTTCTACCGCATTTTCAATTTCCTCTTCCGGGGCATCCGATTCAACAAGGTCTGCAAGCGACACAAACCGACCAGCAAATGAAATGGCTTCAATGCCCCTGCGGAAAAATACTTCATTGTAATAATTATTCAGAAAGGTATAATCGGTTAATTGCTCATAAATTTTTTCATACTGAAAAAGGATACCACCATATTCTTGTTTTCTCGACTCGTCCACATCAGTCCATTTTTGGAATGCCTCTTCGAATTTCTTTTTCCTGTCAATGGCATCCAGTCTTTCTAATCCATTGTCCTCTCCAATCCATCGTTTCCATGAATTGCTAATCCCGGAAGCTTTTGACGTATACTGGATCCGGATTTTAGGATTCTGGTTCATTGCAGCATCAATGATCTCAATTTTTTTACCCCTGACTTTTATGAATTCCGGATTAATGTGCCTGGATAGCATTTCAAGGTGAAATGAGGGTTTGTATTCGAAGGTGCTGCCGGGGTATCCAAAGACCATGGTAAAATCATCTTCCTGGACTCCTTTCAATGATATGGGAAAGAATTTTTTCGGTTTATAGGGTACATTGTCAGCAGAATAGGGTTCTGGCAGGTTATTTTTTCCGGCATAGATCCTGAACAAAGAAAAATCACCGGTATGTCTTGGCCACATCCAGTTATCGGTATCACCACCAAAGCTTCCAATGGCAGATGGAGGGGCGCCCACCAGTCGCACGTCATAGAACACTTCATTCACAAACAGGAAAAACTGGTTTCCCTGGAAAAAGGGCCTGACAAAAGCGGAGTAATGTGTATCGCGGATTGCTTCATCAACCAGCTCGCTGCTTTTTTTCCGGATCGCCTCCTGCGTTGTATTTTCATCCATTCCATCATCCAGGACATTCAGGATCTTTTCCGTAACATCTTCCATTCGGATCAGGATGGAAACCCGCAGTCCGGGATTCGGTAATTCCTCTTCCCTGGTCATTGCCCAGAAACCATTTCTCAGGTAATCGTTTTCCACCGTTGAGTGGGAACGGATACGGCCTTCCCCACAATGGTGGTTGGTAATGATCAATCCTTCACCCGAGATCAGTTCGGCAGTACATCCCCCAAAATTGACCACAGCATCTTTCATGCATGCCTGATTGATACTGTAAATATCTTCGGCAGTCAGCTTGAATCCGTTCTCCTGCATGATGCTGATATTATATTTTTCAATAAGAAGCGGGATCCACATTCCCTCATCTGCTCTGGCAACAAAATGAGTAATGATTACCAGAGTCACAAAAGCGGTCATTATTCTTTTCATCATACGATTTGCATTAACGGTTAGAATTTTTTCAGTTCCTGATATAATTTCTGGATTGGAAGTCCCATCACGTTAAAATAGGAACCATCGATTTTTTCAATGCCAATATAACCAATCCATTCCTGGATACCATAGGCACCGGCTTTATCATAGGGTTTATACTCCTTCAGGTAATGCTCAATCTCCTCTTCAGCAAGGGTGGAGAAATAGACATCCGTCGTGGCATAAAAGGTAACTACTTTTTGTGGTGACCTGATGCAAACACCGGTAAACACAGTGTGCCTGTTCCCCGATAATTTTTTTAATATCCGGAATGCATCTTCTCTATCTCTGGGTTTGTTAAGGATGCTTCCCTCGCACCATACGATTGTATCAGCAGTAATCAGAAGGGTATCCTGGCTGATTATTCCGGAGAATTCTGCTGCTTTTTTCTTTGCCAGGTATACCGTTATCTCTTCGGGTTGCATGTCCGGGGGATAATCCTCTTCCACATCATGATTCTCCACGATCTCAAAATCAAGCCCAAGTTCTCCCAGCAAAAAATGACGACGCGGTGATTTTGAGGCGAGGATCACCTTTTTCCCTTTAATGTTCTCCAGCATGGTTAAAACCTGACAGAAATGATAAAATAAACAACCAGTGAATAGAAGATCCCGGCCAGCATGATAAACTTTGAGAGGTTGCTGGCTAAATGATAATCTGATTTCTTATCTGCTTTTACTATCCTGTATGTCAACAGGATATAAGGTAAAAGCAAGGCAACGCTCATATAGATCAGGGTGATATTATCTTTCAGGTACCTGAAGTATACAAATACCAGTGCTGCAACGGTGATGGCATGCAAACCGGTAACCACCCACTTTGATTTTGGGACACCAAGCACAATGGGCAAGGTTCTTCGACCGTATGCACTATCCCCTTCAAAATCCTCGATATCTTTAATGATCTCCCTGGTGAGGGTTGTAATGAAGGCAAAAAAGGAGAACCCGGCGACCCATGCCACCACTAAATTCAGGGATGTTTCGTATTGTAGTAACAGATGGCCATAGGTTCTGTTCAGGAGCGGGATCTCAAACAGCACCACAATAAGGGGTACGAGTGCGGTAAGCAGTGCAACGATCAGGTTGCCAATAAGAAACTGTCTTTTATAGGTAGTTGAATAGAACCATAGCAAACCGGTAACTGTAATGAAAATGATGATCAGGAAGGGCATCCCCACATAAAAGGAAATATAAGCTCCTAAACCAACCCCCAGGATGTTCAGTATGATATGACTTGCCATTGCCGTACGCCGGGGGATAACCTTCCCAACGATAACCTTCGCGGGATTATTCAGCAAATCTGTCTTGGCATCGAAGTAGTCATTAATCACATAACCAGCTGCCGTAAGGAATACTGTTGATAGAACGAGAAGCAAAAAATTGAATTCACTGAATTGCAGCTCAAATACAGGCAAACGGATGGCTTGGTTGTTTTGTATGATAGTCAGGTGGCTTAGAATGGGATGAATGATACACCATCTCATCATATATTGTGTAAGCGCAACGATAAACAGGTTTTGAATGCGGATGAGCTTTAAAAAGGTTATCATAGCGTTTTCGTTTACCAGGAAAAGGCATCAGTATCCATCCATTTATTGTGCAGTCTGAGAACCTGTTCCAGGATATCTCTCACACAACCATCACCCCCGTTATAATTAGAGATGTATTTCGAAATCTGTTTGATCTCAACCACTGCATCAGCCGGACAGGTAGGAAAGCCAACAAGTTGCATCACTTCAAAATCCGGAAGATCATCTCCCATATAGAGCACTTTTGAAGGATGAATATTATATTTTGTAATAAAATCCATAAAATCCTCTTTCTTATCATGTGCCCTGAGGTAAATGTCTGTGATACCGAGCCCCTCAAACCGTTTCTTTACCGCATTGGAATTTCCGCCGGTGATCACTGCGATGGGATATGATTTCTTAACGGCGAGCTGAAGCGCATAGCCATCTTTAATATTAATCGTTCGCATGGGTTCTCCTCCCGGGTGCAGGGGCATGATCTGGGAGGATAGCACACCATCAACGTCAAACACAAATGCTTCTACTTTTCTAAGATCCTCTTTAAAATTGCTCATTTACCAGGTTCGTTATTACGGATCCGGAACGATATTATTTTCAAACGACAAGCCATCCTATCTGCCATGGGAAAGAGAAAAGATATTGCGGCTTAATAAGTCATAAAGTTCCCTGTTTTCTGTGGAGAAAGATAATAAATCTAAATGCTTTTTAATAACAATTTGATCATTTCTTACCGCCGGTCCCGTTTGCCCTTCACGCGGGTGTATTGTCTTTATTTTACCTGCTGTTTCATGAATGAGTGGTAACAGGAGGTCAAAGGGCAGGTTTTTTTTATCAAGGATCAGGGAGGCAAGATGATAAAGATGATTTGTAAAATTACAGGCAAAGACAGCAGCAAGATGAAGATGAAGCCGGTCGGTACTGTTGAGTTTTATTACTCTTTCTGATACCTGATGGCCAAGATGCAACAAAGCGTTTTCACTCTCTTTATTATTTCCTTCAACAGCCACAGGAATGACACGGAAATCAACAGGTTTGTTTTTTGAAAAGGTTTGCAGGGGGTAAAAAACACCATAGTTCTTCGCCTTGCCGCGGAAGAGGTTCATTTCCACGCTCCCGGAAGTATGGATCAAGAGCTGTGATCTGATACGGATTTGATCGGCCAGTTGTGGGAGTGCTGAATCGACAACGGCAAGAATATAGATATCCCCCTGGTCTGTGATCTCCGAAACCTGATCCGTCCAGGATGCATTCAGGGTAACAGCCAGTGCTCTGGCATGAGCGGCGGTTCTGCTGTATACCTGGATTACCTGGTATCCGGCACTGAGCAATGCGTTGGATAGCTGACTCGCCACATTGCCTGAACCGATCATGACAATCCGTTTACCGGAATATTTTTCCATTATACTATTCGTTTTTTATGCCAATTAAAATGAAGAGTCTATCGATTGGATTTTATGAAGAAGGGGTGATGGTTCAACCTCCTGAAACGTGCTAATCATCTAATTTATACTCAGCAATGCTTGTCATATCAAGAAGGTAGGAAGTCTGGGTATACGGATTATTGTAACACTGGTAATGGGCTATTCCGGACACAAAAACAATGTCTCCCTGGTCAAAGGTTGCCAGGGTATCGCGAAATTCCTTGGGATTGCATAATACAAAAACTGTATACAGCGTTGAGCTTATGAAGGTGGCATAATCATCTTCAGTCTCATAATGGATCTCTCCCACCTCATTGAACAACTCAAATGCTTTCTTCCCATCACATCCACATTCCGGCTTTTTTTCACACGTATAGACAAGAAACACAATTGCCAAAAAGACAATCCAGGATATGATCTGTTTCCGTTTTTTCATTTCCTTGTCCGTAAGAACAACTTAAAGATAAGAAAAAAGCTGCTATAACGGATACTTATTCTCTTCAATGAGTTTATCGGCAATCCTTCTTCTGGCATCTCTGACATTGACTCCTTCCACGGCAGAATAATAAGCGATGCCTTTCAACATCAGCTTTTTCCCCTCATCATCAGCTAATGAATTCACGCTGTCAGTAGCTGCTTTCCGCACCAAATCGGCTACGTCATAGACAAAAACATCGATGATATCCTTGTGGATTTTAACCGCTTCTTCTCCTCGCATTTTCTCGAGTTTCTGAACCCTTAACACTGCAGATTCTGCAATGTAGAGGTTCATGATGATATCGGAGATGTTATTCAGGATCTCCTGTTCAAAAACCAGCTTCCTCTGGAACTTCTCTGATGCGTAGTGAATAAGCATCATGGCTGCTTTTTTAAAATGGCTGATATAGGTTTTTTTCTGTACATAGTAATCAGAAAAATCTTCTGCTGGTGGAGATGGCAGGGAAGCCAGTCCATCGACCACTTTCTTTGCCTCACCAAACAGGTCGAATTCCCCTTTCATGGCTCTTTTCAGAATAGTATCAACTGCCAGTATCTTGTTTATCTCGTTTGTTCCTTCAAAAATCCGGTTGATTCTTGAATCCCTGTAAGCACGCTCCACCGGCATTTCAGATGAGTATCCCATTCCTCCGAAGATCTGAACTGCTTCAT
>CAZTES010000062.1:5929-15939 GCA_964612275.1 uncultured Rikenellaceae bacterium | reverse complement strand
GCAGCATGGACTGCCTAGGAGAAAGGTCTCCTCGGATCACACTATTTTGTCGATCATCCTCTTGTTCCTGTGGAAAACATCCAGTTTTACCTGAACTATGACATGATCTCACGGAATGCTCCTGAAGACACCCTGGAAAACCAGGCAACATTGCGATACACTCAGGCCTACCCGGAAATTGAGGAAATGACCCGAATCCATATTAAAGAATATAGACTTGATATGAATCCCAACTTTATCAGCATGGAGAGGCCCAGAGGGGGAAGTGATTTTGCCTCCTTTGCAGCCAGTGATGTCCCCATACTCACCTTCAATGCCGGTTTCACTTCGGATTACCACCAGATCAGCGACCACTCATCCAAAGCGGATATCGGTAAAATGACCGATATCATCAGGGTTGGATTCCTGAATGTCTGGAGAATAGCAAATACACCAGGTTTCAGGAGATGAAGAAGTACTGATAATGAACGGTCTGACGGCTTAAGTCCGTCTGACCGTTAGGCCGAAAAGGCAGCTGTATCCGTCAGACCCCCATTGGGTCAGAAGGTGGCATAATATAATATACAGGAGTACCCTACAATCCCAAACCAAATCCTTCGGGAAATTTTAAGTTGAAATTATAGTAAGGTGGAGTTGGTTTGCCCCTGAGAATCCATTAAAATTTGGGGGTGCATGTTTTCCAGGGATTACTCGCTCTCCGCCTGCCGGTGGATCGCTCGTGATCCCATTGGAGAGATCCTGCAAAAATGAAAAAAGCTCTAACGAGCTCATTTTATTTTTATTCTCATTTCCTTCAGAAAACAAGCTTTCTTTGGGATTACTCCCCGCTTACAGCGGGATCGTGATCCCAAAGAGGGATACCTGGAAAGCAAATTACTCCCTCCTTCGTTGCACTCATGAGGTATTTTTATTTTCATTCGTCCTCACTCAGACAAGTCTGGTTCGACCATCTGAAAATAAAAATCCCGCAACAGGTTGCGGGAGTAATTTGTTTTGCGGAGAAAGAGGGATTATTTCATGATCCCTGAGAGGCGATCCAGCAATCCAAAACCAAATCCTGACGGATTCTATTTATTTGACCATTTCAGCTTTATGAGAACAAGTTCTCAACAGCTTCATGTCCAAATAAAAAACTGCGCTGTTGCGCAGTTTGGTTTGGGATTGCGGAGAAAGAGGGATTCGAACCCCCGGTCCCGCGATAACAGGACAACGGTTTTCAAGACCGCCGCATTAGACCACTCTGCCATTTCTCCGGTGATGCAAAAGTAAAATTTTTTTCAAACTTTATCCAATAAATCAAATAGTACAAAAACCTGACAGGTTTCAAACCTGTCAGGTTTATCCACCGATCGATTTAGACCTTTTACTCACCGGGTGACAACCGGTGAGTTTATTAGGATCGGGTTTACTCCGCTTTTTCAATCCTCGCAGCCCAGCCCCCGCCATTCGATAGTTGAATGGTCAATGTATCCCCTGACGAGATGTTTATCACCTCCCGTTTGTAATCAGTGGCAAAACGGTCGGCATTTATTCCGTCTTTGAACACAGTGGCATGATAGGCTCCTTCGCCCAGGAATGAGAAATCGAGTGTCAGCTCCCGGGCAGTCCAGTTGCTCATTGCACCAACATACCAGGTATCCCCCTTCCGGCGGGCAAGGGCTACGTATTCCCCCACTTTTCCGTCCAGTGGCACCGTCTCGTCAAATGTGGTCGGAACAGTGGTGATGAAATCGGTGCATTCCTGCTCTTTCATGTAGATCGTGGGATTATCAGCCAGTATTTGCAGCGGCACTTCGTAAACGACATACATTGCCAGTTGATGGCACCGTGTGCCCTGGCTCATGGGTTCTGAAAAGACCGGTCTGTAATTTTGCCGGCTGGAATTTCTCATGGCACCGGGAGTATAGTCCATAGGACCTGCCATCATCCGGATATATGGAATACTCACATCATACCGGGGGACGTCCTCATGCGCCCATTTTACATTTTCCAAACCTTTTACTCCTTCATACCCGACAACGTTGGGATAGGTCCGCTGTAGCCCGGTGGGTTTATAGATACCGTGGAAATCGATGATTAATTGATGCTCGGCTGCTTTTCTGGCCATTTCATAGGTTGAAGCTACTGCCTTCTGGTCGTCGCGGTCAATAAAATCAATCTTAAAACCTTTAATTCCCATCCCGGAATAGTGAGCAAATACCGTATCCATCTGCCGGATAAGCGGGTGCCACATAGCCCATAGAATGATACCCACCCCATTCCGGTTTCCGTGTGCTATGAGTTCCTGCAGATCAATCGCCGGTATTACTTTCGTCAGGTCAAACCCCGCCGCCCCGCCCTCATCAATGATGATGTAACGGATGCCGTTGGCAGCAGCAAAATCGATGTAATACTTATAGGTGGCTGTATTCATCCCTACCCGGAAATCAACATGGGAGATGCCGATCGCATTCCACCATTCCCATGCAGCCTGGCCAGGCTCGATCCAGGAAACATCCTCCAGACGGGGTGGTGATGCCAGCTTCTGAACGATGTCATTGCTCAGTAATTCTTTATCCTGTTCACTGATCACAACCACACGCCATGGGAAATGGCGCGCTCCGCTGGTTCGGGCAATGTAATCGGCCCTCCTGGTGGGGATCAGGTTCCTTCTGACCTGTTCCTCTTCCAGCGGGTAGGGTGCATACACACCCATGAATCCTTTTCCGGTGTGATTGATGTTCAGGAACATGCCGGGATAATCCTCCAGATCAGCTTCCAGGATCACTACCTTTTTATCATTTCCGACATCGATCAGCAACGGAAGGAACGCCAGGGAATCGCTCATGAATTGAGAAATGTTCTGCTCTGTATAAAGGGATTCAAAGGAGCAGTTGAATATTTTGCCATCCCTGTAATCCCGCATGTACGGTATAAAGGCTTTATGGTCGGCGGCAAAGTTGAAGTTGGCTTCTTCATTCTGTACAACGATTGAATCTTTCTTCTTTGTGAAAAACCGGTATGCCACGACATCATCGTACGCCCTGAAGATCAGACCGTAGTCATCATTGCACTGTATTGTAAGCTGGTTACAGTGATCGGGAATGATAGCCTTCTTGTAGTTGATGGCATGAATCTCACGATTGATCTCTTTTCTGTCTGAAGAATGCACTATTGCATTTTCTCCCAGTGATTCTCCCCCTGCCAGTTGCAGGGATATGGTCGAGGGGACAATCATCTGTTGCCCTTTATGCCGGACAGACCATTGGATTTTGGTCCCGACATCTATTTGTATAATGATGCCCCCATCCGGGGATTCGAGTTTAAAATCCTGATTTGGTTGAGCATTAATGATCAATGGGCTTAGCAGTAGAAAATGCAGTAGCTGGAAATGTCTTTTCTTCATCTTGTTTTTGTTTATATTGATTGATGGATGTCCGGTTCAGGGGTGATAATGATATAAGGTATTGCAGTGCTTTCCCTATCCAAAAGTACTTCATCCCGGGAATTTATCCAAAGGAAGGAGTCCACAGTCACCAGTCTCCATTTGCCAGTCTGCTTTACCGAAATATACTGGCTTTACTAAAAGCACCACTTCTTCATCCCCCCAGGCTGCGGCAGGCAAGGCTGCTACCTCACATGCCACCACACATCCCCTTCGCCATTTCCTCTTGACTGGTATTGTTTAATGTCTTAACTTGTATCTGATTAGCAGACAAAGCTAAACCTGAACCCAAAAACTAATACTATATTACCATGAAAAGACTTCTACTTTTACTCATCACTCTTCACTCATCACTCATCATTCTTTTCTCGCAGGCACCACAGGGTTTCAACTACCAGGCGGTAGCCCGGGATGATGGAGGAGAACTTCTTGCATCCCAGACGATTGATATAAAGATCGGGATCCGTGCAGGAAGCGAGAGCGGCACTCTGGTATGGGAAGAGACCCATACGGTAACGACCAATGAGTTCGGGCTGTTTACCCTGAAGATCGGAGATCCGGAAGCCACAGCCGGTTCCGGTTCAGCAGCAACATTCAGCGATATTGACTGGAGCACCGGTGTACACTACCTGGAGGTAGCGGTACAGGTGGATGCCACCTTTATCCCGATGGGCACTTCTGAGCTGTTATCCGTGCCGTTTGCCCTGTTCGCTGAAACGGGAAATGATGGGCCACAGGGACCGCAGGGACTGCAGGGGATCCAGGGGCTGAAAGGAGATACAGGAGACCCGGGCGAACCGGCAAGCGATGACCAGGATCTGCATATATCGGGAGATATTCTTACAATAGACAACGGATTGAATGAAATCGACCTGTCACTCTATAGTGATGATGCCGATGCAGATCCAACCAATGAATACCAGGACCTGACTTTCACAGGGGACCAGCTTGGTTTAACAAGCAGTGGTAGCTCGGTAGACCTTTCGGGATACCTGGATAATACCAACTACTGGATTGAGAACGGTGACACGATATACTATATGAGTGGAAATGTTGGGATCGGGACCACCTCTCCACAGGGAAGACTTGAGGTGCAGGGGGATGGACTTGAAGTCCCGGATGAACCGCTTTTTGAAGTGAAACGAAAAGACGGGCAAACTGTATTTGCTGTATATCCCGAAGGGGTGAGGATCTATGTGGAAGATATTCAGGATAGTAAAGGGACGAAGGGTGGCTTTGCCATTGGAGGGATCAGGCCCGGGAAAGGTATTACCAACGAATACTTTAGGGTGACTCCGGATAGTATAAGGATGTATGTCGAAAAAGATACTGTTACTACGAAAGGAACAAAGGGAGGATTTGCTATAGGAGGGATAAGCCCGGTTAAAGGTGTTGTGGATGAATATTTCCATGTCTCATCAGATAGTGTAAGAATTTATGTGGAAGATGAATTGGACCCGATTAAGGGAACAAAAGGAGGTTTTGCCATAGGGGGTATCCGACCGGTTAAAGGAATAACCAATGAATACCTCAGGGTAACTCCGGATAGTGTTAGAGTATATATCAATGATAATCCGGCAACAAAAGGCACAAAAGGAGGGTTTGCCATTGGAGGGTATAGTCCGGTAAAGGGATTAACAGGTGATTACCTTAATGTATCCGGAAAAAGTGATGCAGAGATAATTGATCCCAGTAACCCAAGAGTATTATGGTACCCAAATAAAGAAGCTTTTTTGACCGGTAGGGTGCTAATTGAATCTGCTGATAGCATTGGGACAAACTCAATGGCTACAGGTTTTGAATCGAAAGCCATAGGAAATTATTCTCAGGCACTTGGGTACACGGCCCGAGCAAGGGGTAACAATTCAACGGCCATTGGAAACAATGCCAATGCTGTTGGGGATGAGTCTTATGCTTTTGGAAACTTTGCAGAAACCTTCAACCAGGGCTCTTATGCTATAGGGAGTGGGGCAAGTGCAAGTGGATTACGAAGCTTTGCGGTGGGCTCAACCGGTATAGATTCTGCAGGAGTTGCGACCTCTCCTACCATTGCTACTGCTGATTATGCATATGCCTTTGGGATGGGAAGTACTGCCAGTGCCCAAGGTGCATTTTCAATGGGTACACAGAATATTGCTTCGGGTGATTATTCCCTGGCTATGGGCTATAATACAGAAGCAAGTTATTGGTATTCGACCTCGATGGGTTATAAAACAACTGCGAGTTCTACGGCGTCAACAGCAATGGGGTATAACAGCAACGCCAGCGGAGTAAGTTCCACAGCAATGGGGTATAGCAGCAACGCCAGCGGACACTATTCCACTGCGATTGGTTTTCAAGCAGAAGCAAACGACGATTATTCCGTAGCAATAGGGCGCTGGTCTACTGCAAGTGCTCATTGTGCCACAGCAATAGGTTATTATACCTTAGCAAACGGGGCTTATTCCATGGCAATGGGGAGTACAACCATCGCAAGTGGGAGTGCTTCAACTGCAATGGGATCTACAACAACAGCCAGCGGTTTTTTTTCCACATCAATGGGGACGCACAGTACTGCTCAAGCCTATGCCTCGGTTGCGGTAGGTAGGTACAACTTGATCTCAGGGAGCTCATCCAGTTGGGTTGATACAGATCCTCTGTTCGTAGTTGGAAATGGCAGCAGTACTAGTACAAGAAGCAACGCTTTAACAGTATTGAAAAATGGTAATGTTGGAATTGGGATATCTACCCCAACTTCAACCTTAACTATATCTGGTTCAGCAGAAATAGGAGGATTGAATCCTACTGCGACAAATGGAAATGCAACACTATATTTACATCATTATAATAATATAGCCCATCAACTGCGTTATTCATCCGGAACACTATATCTTGAAGCAGCAGGAAATGGCTATGGTACTAATACCACACCAAATTTTGTTGTTGGAGGAAGTTTAGGTGTAGGAATCACAAGTTTTGACTCAAAGTTTCAGGTGAGTGGAGCCGGGACAAATGGTATTGGTATTTACGGCGATGTAACTGCTGGAAGTGATGGGGTTGTTGCAATCTGGGGACAAGCAAATGGATCCGGATCTCAGGCAGCTAAAGGGATTGTTTCAAAAGTAAACAGGGGTGGAACAGGTACATACCATTCCGGATATTTCTATTCCGGAGGGACAGGAGGATCGTATGGAGGACTCTATGCGGACATAAGGTCCGGCGGTGCAATTGATATCGCCGAATATATCCTGGATACCGAAAACAACACAGAACCGGGTGATGTTGTAATTGCTGATCCCAACAACAAAGAAAGTATTTTAAAATCCGGTATACCATTTGACGATAAAGCGGTCGGTATTATTTCTACCACTCCTCATCTGATTATGGGTACCGAATTGATCATGGATAAAGAAACGGGCGAAAGATATGAAAATGTCCATGCTGCTCAACTTGCTTTAGCCGGACGTGTTCCGGTAAAAGTCACGGATGAGAACGGTTCGATAGAAATAGGTGATTTTATTACCACATCATCCAAATCCGGTCATGGAATGAAATGGTCATCTTTGGATGTCACTCAGGCTCAAGATTTTGAAGAATTAAAAACCATGCTTGCTGAAAATGAACGAAGACGGGGTGCCATTATCGGGAAAGCCCTTGAAGCGCATGAAGCTGGTGATGGAAAGATCGTGGTGTTAATTTCACTTCAGTAGTCTTATTTACACATTTATAAGGAGAGCGGCCCTGCCTCGACGGCAGGCAGGTTTCCAAGTCACTTTAACGACTCGGAAGAGTCGTTCTCCATTGAGATGGAAAAAAAAGGCTGTCAAAAATCCTTAAAGAAATGAATTCACGCAAAGTTCGCTAAGAAATTCGCAAAGGTCGCAAAGATTATATATCTAATAATTAGGTCTTTGCGTACTTTGCAGTTCTCTGCGTTCTCTGCGTGAAACTTTTCATATTTACTTTTAACAGCCCCTTTGGGTAGAAGAAATGACCCGTCTGGGTCTAAAAGAGCTGACGGTGTCTTATAAACTTAGATATAAACGATCCGGGAGGATCGTTTTACGATTGAGAAATCTTTTATCTTTGTAAGAACCCGATCCATCCTTATAACCTCAACCTGAAATGAAAATAGATACTAACCTGAAAATCTTTGACCTGAAAGAGAAACTAAACCAGTTCTGGCAACTGGCCACCGAAAAAGTGATCCTCTTGGAAAAGAAATACGATCCGGCGCAGGGATCACCGGTATTTACAGTTGATGGGAGGTACACCACCCGCGGCTGGACGGAATGGACACAGGGTTTTCAATACGGGATACCACTCCTGGTATTCGATGCTACGGGCGACGGGCAGATGCTGGAACGTGGCCGGAAGAATACCTTTGAAAACATGGCACACCACATCAGCCATTTCGGTGTCCACGACCATGGTTTTAATAACCTGAGCACATACGGGAACCTGCTCCGTCTTGCCAATGAAGGCAAATTCACTGCTTCCGAAGAAGAGAAGGAGTTTTACAGGCTTGCCCTGAAACTTTCCGGAGCAGTTCAGTCCCGCCGCTGGTCATCTATTCAGGATGGGGGCTATATATACTCATTCAACGGACCGCACTCACTTTTTATCGATACAATCCGCACCTGCAGGATCCTGCTTGTGGCCAGTCTACTCGGACACCGGGTACTGGAAGAGAATGACCGGGAGATCAACCTGCTGGAACGTGCCATCACGCACTGCCTGACCACAGCAAAATATGCAGTCTTCTATGGTGAGGGTCGGGATGCTTTTGACGTGTGGGGAAGGGTAGCCCATGAATCGATCTTTAATATGAACGACGGGAAATACCGCTGCCCCAATGCACAACAGGGCTATTCCGGATATACCACATGGACACGCGGATTGAGCTGGGCAATGCTGGGTTTCTCGGAATTTCTCGAGTTACTTGAAGAGGTGGATACCGATTATCCCGATGTGGAAAGGATAAAGAGAGTGTTCTTGAAAGCAGCCCGGGCAACCTGTGATTTTTATATTGAAAACAGTGCATCGGATGGAATTCCATACTGGGATACCGGGACACCCGAGCTGCATAAACTGGGCAAATACCAGGATTCACCTGCCGATCCGTTAAACGATTTCGAACCGGTGGACAGTTCGGCTGCTGCCATTGGTGCACAGGCATTTCTGCGACTGGGCAGGTTCCTTGAAGAAAAAGAGCCTGAAGCCGCAAAAAACTATTTTCAGGCCGGGATAACCACGCTGCACACACTGCTTTCAGATGCTTACCTTGCAATGGATAAGAAACATCAGGGAATTTTACTGCATACCGTTTATCACCGGCCCAATGGATGGGACCATATACCAGCCGGAAAGGAAATTCCCTGTGGAGAATCCGGCATGTGGGGAGACTACCACATGACGGAATTGTGCCTGCTGGCTCAACGGATTCTGGAAAATGGCTACTATACCTTTTACCATAGCTATGAAACCCTCATTTGACAAGGGTTCTGGGCGAAAAGTTAACCGTTGTTTGAAAAATTGTTGATAATTTATACCGCGTTAACCACTACAGGTTAAAGTTCAGTGAATCAATCATTTATTCATTCCAGATCGCCTGAAACCCCCATGTAATGGGAGATTTGTAAAAAAAACCTGTTTTTTTTTATGTCGTAAATTTGCTAAACACTGGAAATAGCCTATATTTGTAGGTAATTGATAAAAAAAAGTAGAATTTACTAACCCTTAAAATTTCTGTCATGAACAAAGCACAATTAATTGATGCAATCGCTGCAAGCGCAAAATTGTCAAAAGCTGATGCTAAAAGAGCTCTCGATGCCTTTGTTGATACTACCGCTGGTGCCCTCAAAAAAGGAGATCGTGTTGCATTGGTAGGATTTGGTTCATTCTCAGTTTCCAAGAGGAATCAAAGGACCGGAAGAAACCCACAGACCGGCAAACCAATTACTATCGCAGCTAAGAAAGTCGTTAAGTTTAAAGCTGGCAGTGAATTAGCTGATAAAGTTAAGTAACGATATTTTGTGCCGTTGAAAGGGAGTGCATTTGTACTCCCTTTTTTTTTACACAATGGACCAGGCATCAGGAAATATCAAATTAATCGATTACCTGTCGGAGTTTGTCACACCTAAAAGGCTGAAAACATTTGGAAAAGTACTGGATAACCGGACGAGGTATCTAACAGTTGTGCTGGAAGATCTTTACCAGGCACACAATGCAAGTGCAGTACTCCGGACATGTGACTGCTTTGGTATCCAGGATGTTCATATCATTGAAAACCGGAATACTTATTCCATTAATCCGGACGTTGCCCTTGGCTCCAACAAGTGGCTGACCCTGAAGAAGTATAACCGAACAGACTCAAATACGCTGGATGCCTACCGGACATTGCGCAATGACGGTTATCGGATTGTTGCAACCACTCCTCATCGTGAGGATACAACACTGGATGATTTTGATCTGACGAGAGGTAAATCGGCATTTGTTTTTGGTACCGAGATGGAAGGACTTTCCGAAACAGCCATAAAAGAGGCAGATGAGTACCTGCCTATTCCGATGTTTGGATTTACCGAAAGCTTAAACATCTCTGTGGCTG
>CAZTES010000062.1:0-5919 GCA_964612275.1 uncultured Rikenellaceae bacterium | reverse complement strand
CGATTATTCTATGCCGGCTTACCAACCGGTTGAGAAATTCACCTATCCGGTGGCAACTTACACAGCCTGAAAAAACGGAACTGAAACTTGCCTGGTTAAAAAAATCCATAAAAAAATCGGATATACTCGTAAGGGAATTCCTTGAGAAAGAAAGAAATAAATAAAAACCGTTAACCCTTAACCATCTACTTTAACCATTTCCCCCCGGTGTCGGTATGCACATTTAAAGGATAATTCTTATCTTTGACGAAAACAACATTACCTTTGATGAACAGTTTATTTTAAATGATTAGAGTACCAATTTTGCAACCCTTCTTTCATGAATTGCATTGTAGTAGATGATGATAAGATGTGCCGTGTTTTGATTGAAGAATTCATCGGCAAGTCAGATGGAATAAGCCTTACCGGTTCTTTTAGTAATGCTATTGATGCCATCAATGCGATAAAGCTGAATGATCCCATTGATCTGATTTTTCTTGATATTGAAATGCCTCAGATGACCGGTATTGATTTTTTAAATAGCCTTGATAATCCCATTCAGGTTATAATCATCTCATCCAAAGAGAAGTATGCCTTGAATGCATTCGATTATGATGTAACGGATTATTTGCTCAAACCCATCACCTATTCCCGCTTCTATAAAGCCGTCGACAAGGCGTTAAATCGTTACCAAAAAGAGAAACTCAGCAGTGAAAGCAAGGATGAGATCTTCATAAAAAAAGGATCCTCGCTTGTCCGGATAAAATTTAATGAGATTCTATGGATCGAGGCATTGGAAAATTACGTTATTCTGAATACCTCATCAGAGAAGCTGACCATTCATTTTACCATGAAGGCGATCGAGAAGAAACTCCCATCAAAAAAATTCATAAGAATACACCGTTCATTCATTGTTAATACAAGTAAAATCTCTGTTATTCAGGATAATGCTGTTGATATAAAGATGAAAGGTGAAATCATTTCCATCCCAATTGGCAAATCCTATAAGGATCAATTGATGAAGGATATTAACCTGATGATGAAATAATACCCGTCCGGTTGTATTTTATCTCCGGATAAAAAAAATGAACTCCCAGCGTCAGAATTTTCTCCGGTATATTGGTCAAACCTCTGATTCCCCAATGATGCTTGCTATTGAAAGAGCTGAGGGAATATACCTGTATGGCAAAGATGGAAAGATATACAGGGATATGATATCGGGTATCTCGGTCAACAATCTGGGACACCGGCACCCAAAGGTCATGCAAGCCATTCGTGATCAGCTGGATAAATATTTGCATCTGATGGTGTATGGCGAGTATATCCAGGACCCGACGGTAGACCTTGCCCGGTACCTGGCATCCGTATTGCCGGATCGGTTATCCACAGCTTACTTCGTTAATTCCGGGAGTGAAGCCATTGAAGGAGCACTTAAACTTGCCAGACGCTATACCGGCAGAAGAGAAATCATTGCCTTCAGGCAAGGGTACCATGGAAGTTCGTACGGTGCCTTGAGTGTAATGGGTGATGAGGAATACAAGAGGGCATTCAGGCCCCTGATCCCAGGAATTAAATTGCTGGACTTTAACCGGATGGATCAGATTGAACGAATTACATACAGGACCGCCTGTGTTCTTCTGGAACCCATTCAGGGCGAAGCCGGTATCCGGATTGCGGATAACGAGTTCCTGCAAGCGATACGGAGCCGATGCGATGAGACAGGTACGTTACTCATCTTTGATGAAGTGCAGACAGGATTCGGACGAACTGGCACCTTCTTTGCCTTTGAATCATACAGGGTGGTTCCGGATATCATTACCCTGGCAAAAGGACTCGGGGGTGGAATGCCTATCGGGGCTTTTATCGCTTCCGGGGAAATCATGTCCGTGTTGAAAAACGATCCGGTGCTCGGTCACATTACCACTTTCGGAGGGCACCCTGTTGCTTGTGCTGCAGCACTTGCTGTTGTCAGAACATTGAAAGAAGATCAGATACTCGATACCCTTCCGGGGAAAGAAAATTTGTTCCGCATGCTCCTCCGGCATGAAGAGATAAAGGAGGTGAGGGGAAAAGGCTTATTCCTTGCCATGGAGATGAAGAACCCTGAACAGGTAAAAAAGATCATAACGAAAGCCATCTCGAAAGGGGTAATACTGGATTGGTTCCTTTTCTGCCCCGGTGCTATCCGTATCGCTCCACCATTGATCATAACCGAAGAACAAATAGTGGAAGCAACCTCAATTATCCTTGATTCCATTAACGAATCCCGGAATTAACCCATGAAGATCCTGTGCTCCCGGTTACCTCAATCCTGAAAATTCCCTCTTCGTAGCATACTTTTTGATAAGAAAAGTATAAATTTAACTTCTCAAACTGCTGTTAACACAAATATCCTTTCCATGGTCGAAAAAATAATAGGCCTTACGCATATCCATTTGGTTGATGAGCATCGAATTTATCTTTCAGAAATATCCGAAAGATTCCAAAATCCCTTAAAATATAATGTGGAATCATACAGCGATATAGCCACCCTCTTCGAGAACCTTAAGACCTCTGCAACAGGAAAGAAAAACCTTCATCTGGTATTTATGTCGGTTGATTTTGAAAAAAGCGAGGAGGAGATCAAAAAGACCCTGGATTCCATCTCCCGGTTAAAAAACTTGCGCAGAAACTGTGAGGTCTTTGTCCTCTCATCACAAAAAGACGAAAACCTTGAAATCAAGGTTTGTAATTTTGGAGCCCGGACATTGATCCAAAAGAATGAGAATGCAATCCTTCGAATCACCAATTTTATTAAAGGGATCATCAGTGAAAAAAATCTTGAGAAGAAGCGCAAAGCTACCATATTTTCTATAAAGGTTCTCTTCTATTTTATTCTTGCTGTGGCAGCCATCACCCTGATCCTCTTCCTCGTTTTTCCAGACAGATTTTACTTCTAGGTTTCAATGAGGTGACGAATTGTCAGGATTTGTCAAATGGCATATACTTTGAAACGGTAGAACAGGTATATAAAACTTGTTAAACCGTAAACAGAGCTAAAATGCAAAAGGGTAAAATTGATGTCACCAGTGAGAATATTTTTCCTATCATTAAAAAGTTTCTCTATTCCGATCATGAAATATTCCTTCGTGAGTTAATTTCCAATGCTGTTGATGCTACACAAAAGTTGAGAACCGTTGAATCAGTGGGCGATTATAAGGGAAAGCTTGGAGATCAGACCGTGCGGGTTTCCCTGGATAAGAAGAAAAAAACCCTGACCGTTTCCGATCACGGTGTGGGCATGACGGCTGCAGAGATCGAAAAGTTTATTAATCAGATTGCATTCTCCAGTGCTGAAGAGTTTCTGGAAAAATACAAGGAGCAGGCGAATGCCATTATTGGACATTTTGGCCTGGGTTTCTATTCGTCATTCATGGTCTCTGATCGTGTCGAAATCATAACACGTTCATATAAGAAGGGTTCAAAAGCCGTAAAATGGACCTGTGAAGGGAACCCGGAATATACACTTGAAGAGGTCGAAAGAAAAGCGGTTGGAACCGATGTGATCCTTTACCTGGATAAGGGTTCAAAAGAGTTTCTTGAAGAGTCAAGGATAAATGAACTGTTGAATAAGTATTGCAAGTTTCTGCCGGTTGAAATCGCTTTCGGAAAAGTGAAAGAGTGGAAAGACAACAAAGAGGTTGAAACCGATAAGGATAATATCATCAACGATACCAGGCCAGCTTGGACAAGAAAACCGGCTGAGTTGAAGGATGAGGATTATAAAAAATTCTATCGTGATCTTTATCCGACAGCCGATGAACCGTTATTCAATATCCACCTCAATGTGGACTACCCCTTTAACCTGACCGGTATTCTCTATTTTCCGAGAATTAAGAAAAATATCGAGATCGATAAAAACAAAATCCAGCTCTATAGCAAACAGGTTTTTGTTACCGATTCAGTCGAAGGCATTGTGCCTGAATTCCTGACACTGCTTCATGGGGTGCTTGATTCACCGGATATCCCCCTCAATGTCTCCAGGAGCTACCTTCAAAGTGACTCCAATGTGAAGAAAATATCCAATCACATTACCAAAAAGGTCGCTGATCGGTTGACTGATATCTTTAAAAAAGACAGGAAAGAGTTCGAGAAGAAGTGGGATGACCTTAAACTCTTTATTCAATACGGAATAATAACCGAAGAGAAGTTTTATGATAAAGCTTCATCTTTTGCTCTCCTCAAAAATACCGATGGGAAATACTTTACCTTCGAAGAGTATGAGAAAATCATAAAAGAAAACCAGACGGATAAGAATAAAACACTGGTTTATCTCTATGCCAACAACAAAGAGGAGCAGTATCCCTTCATCGATAGTGCTAAAGCCAAGGGCTATGATGTCCTCCTGATGGATGGTCAGCTTGATACTCATTTCATCAATCACCTTGAACAGAAATTCACCGGCTCCCGGTTCGTCAGAGTGGATTCCGATACCGTCGATAAGTTGATACAAAAAGAGGAAAGCATCGAATCAAAACTAACACAGGAACAGCAACAGGAACTGAAACCGGTGTTTAGAGGCCCACTTTCAGAGAGTGAGAAATTTGTGGTAACCTTTGAAAATTTGAGCGAAACGGATAACCCGATGATGATCACACAATCAGAATATATGCGCCGGATGAAAGATATGTCTGAATTGGGAGGAGGGATGAGTTTCTACGGGACATTGCCGGACAGCTATAATCTTGTGGTGAATTCAAATCATCCCCTGATCCTTCGCATTGCCGAAGAAAAAGATAAAAAAATGGGCACACAGGTTGCAAAAATAAAAGAAAAAATAAAGCCCATTGAAACCACCAGGTCAGAGCTTGAAAAGGCAAATGAAGGGAAAAAAGAGGAGGAGATCAAGCAGGAAGAGAAAGACCGGTTAGCAGATCTTGAGTCAAAACTGAACGGACTGGATGAGAAGAAAGAAAAAATCCTGAATGATTTCGGAAAGAAAAACAAACTGGTCAAACAACTCATTGACCTTGCCCTGCTTTCCAATAATATGCTCAAAGGAGAAGAACTGAATAAATTTGTTAAGCGAAGCATTGAACTGATGTAAATGGATAAAATCGGGCTGGTTTTATTGCCTGGTTTTCACTGTATGGCAACGAGGGTCGTTAAGCGAATATTATAAATCGGCATTCAACCCGTAAATCAAACATTCGGCATCTAATCAGGAATGCTTGCTAAAACAACGAATTAAATTCTTGTTTGATGAATTCAATGGCAACCTGAGTAGGGGATTTTTCCATCTCCATTACTTTCTCGAGAATGTGGGTGCTGAATTCGATGGAAGGGGAATCGGGCTTCACCTCTGTGACAGAAGTATTGATCAATTTAACCGTATTGATTTTTGCATTTTTTATCACTTCCCAGGCCTGGGGACTCATGTAAATCTGCTGGGATAAATTGTGTTCAAATTCTGCCCGTATGGCATTGAGCATTTCATGTTGCAGCTTTTGTGATGTCATCCCCTGCTTATTCACCCTTAGAATGATTGAATCAAGGGATATTCGTTCCAATAGCAGGATAGCCCGTTCATAAGCTTGCAGGCGAAGGGGAGTGATTGTTTTTTGATTCTGGAGAATGATCTCTTTATTCCTCCTGTCACCATCATTCTTTATCATTAATTTTATCAACAGGTAAGCAGTAATCAAAACAATCAGGGCAGGTAGGGTATATTTGAGTATCTCAAGTATCTCCATATCAAAACATTAAGAATTTGAGGTGATTATGCTGTACAATATTAAGTATTTTTCTACTTTAATCGCATTTTTTCTGAAATTTGTCATGTTCAATGAAAAAACTTAATTTTATGTTTAGTAGAATATTTTTAGCCTAACTGATCATTTATAGAAATGAGCATAAGTCTTATAGGGCAATCGATTGGGGAATCCGCCACATTACTGCTGA
>CAZTES010000061.1:11736-16347 GCA_964612275.1 uncultured Rikenellaceae bacterium | reverse complement strand
AGATCATTCACACACAGATCCTTGCATATATTTCACGTAACCTGTTCGACAATGATGGTTTTTTCCCGGTTTTTCATGCCATAGACAACACCCTCCAAAAAGCTATTTCTTATCTTGAAAAAGGATAAATTAAAACAACAACAAGTGCTGTTTTTCAAGATTTCTCCAGCCAGCCTGTGATTCGTATTTTACAAAAAATATTTTCAGGTCTGCCTGTGATTCGTAATCAACGAAATAGATTTTCTTGTCAGCCTGTGATTCATACTTAACTACATACCACAATCCAGGCTCATTAGCCTGTGATTCATAATCGACCACGTAAACTTTCAGATCGCATTGCGATTCGTATTTAACAACAAACAATTTCAGATCGGCCTGCGATTCATAATCTACCCTGAATACTTTTTGCGCTGAGGCTTTCCATGGACTACCAAGCACGAAACACACGAGGAAAGAAACCAGTATTGACCGTATCATGGAATTATCCTTATTGATTCGAGAGAATAAAATCAAGAATTATGCCTAAACTTATATTCCTCTCTTCAATAAATCCCATATGTCCGGAATGATCAAGCAGAGTAAGTGTTCCCTTCTCAGGCAGGGTTACCTTTTCCATTATGGCTTCACAGGGAATGTAGTTATCTTTTTTCCCCAGAATCCACAAAAACGGTACCGGGCAATTCCTGAGGGTTTCCCGATAATCGGGACGTTGCATCATACCGTTTAACACAGCAATGATACCGGAACCGGGAGTCTTTCGCGCTATTTCCCTGGCAAAATCAACATCGTCACGGTATTTTTCCAGATTATCGTTAGCAAAAGCTTTTGGGATATTTGCGTTGTAAATCAATTCTTTCTTGCCCTCCCGTATCAAACTGATTTCCCGTTCCCGGTTTGCCTTTGTTTCAGAAGTATCAGCCAGGGGGTGGGAATGAAAAAGGGAGAGTGCCTTTAACCTTTCGGAATAATTTGCAAGAAATGCGAGGGCTACATAGCCTCCCATGGAATGGCCAACCAGGATACATTGGTCCACCCCTATTTGATCCAAAACGTGTTTTACCACATCCGCCATGAATTCCATGGTATGTACCTCTCCTGCAACATCCGATTCACCGTGTCCCGGAAGATCGACAGAGATCATTCGTCCCTGCCCGGACAATCCGCCGGTAAATGGAAGCCAAATCTCCGATGATTCGAGATAACCATGCAGAAAAACGACCGGAACTCCCTGTCCCTCATCCCGGAATATTACCTTTATATCATTATACCGTATCTCTTTTTTCATCACTTCATCAATATTGTATAGAATTAGTATAAATTATTATCCATATGCTGAGTAACATTGTAAAAATATAGGTAAAAAAATACATTTGACCACATTTGGAAAGGAACGATATCCGAATGCTTAAAGTTATTTAACATCCATAAAAAACAATCCTATGAGTAGTTTTTTTGGTTCATCACTGACAAAAAAGTTGATAATGGCGCTGGCAGGTCTGTTTCTCATACTATTTCTGATCGTTCATCTATCAATTAATCTACTTTTGTTATCCGACGATCCTGTAAAATTCAACAAAGCTGCACATTTTATGGCTTCGAATAAGATCATAAAAATCTTTGAAGTCGTTCTATTCCTGGTATTTATCATCCATATTATCTGGGGTTTTATTCTTCAAATCCAGAACTGGTTTGCCCGACCCAAGCGTTATATCAGGTATTATTCATCTCAAACATCATTCTTTTCAAAATATATGATCTATCTCGGCGGAATCATTCTGATTTTCCTGATCATCCATTTAATAAATTTTTATTTCGTGAAACTCGGTTGGGTAACAGGGGATTCGGAAGATTTTTATGGTATGGCCTATGAGCTATTTAGAATACCTGTTTATACAATTATTTATCTGTTATGCTTTCTGTTCCTGGCGTTCCATCTGAATCATGCTTTTCAGTCCGCTTTTCAAACCATTGGCTGGAATCACCCAAAATATACTCCTGCCATTAAATTCATCGGAACAATATATTCGATCATTGTACCATTAGGATTTGCAATCATCCCAGTGATTATATACTTTTTTAAATAATCAAGTAATCATCAGGTTATGACGAAATTAAATGCCAAAATACCCGAAGGACCCCTGGCTGAGAAATGGACCAGACACAAAGCTTCCATTAAAATCGTAAGTCCGGCAAACAAAAAGAAATTAGATATTATTGTAGTCGGTGCCGGTGCATCCGGTGCTTCAGCTGCTGCAACGCTGGGAGAACTGGGTTACAACGTAAAAATTTTTGTATATCATGATTCACCCCGGAGAGCGCATTCCATTGCTTCGCAGGGAGGGATCAATGCAACCAAGAATTACAAAAATGATGCTGACAGTGACTACCGGTTATTCTTTGATATGATCAAGGGAGGTGATTTCAGGGCACGTGAAGCCAATGTGTACCGTGCGGCAGAAATCTCCAATAACATCATTGATCAATATGTTGCCCAGGGTGTCCCTTTTGCCAGGGAATACAGCGGTTATTTAGCCAACCGTTCGTTCGGAGGGGTTCAGGTTTCCAGAACATTTTATGCCCAGGGGCAAACCGGACAACAGTGTACGCTGGCAGCTTATCAGGCATTGAGCCGGCAGATCAAAGCAGGAAAGGCAACACTGTACCCGCGAAGGGATATGCTCAACCTGGTGGTTGTTGATGGAAAAGCAAGGGGGATCATTACAAGAAACCTGCTGACCGGTGAGATTGAACGGCATTCTGCCCATGCTGTTGTTTTTGCAACGGGTGGATTTGGAACGGTATATTACCTGTCAACCCTGGCAATCAATTCAAACGGTTCGGCGGCACTGATCGCTTTTAAAAACGGAGCCTTTATGGCTAATCCAAGCATGGCACAAATTCATCCTACCAGTGTCCCCGTATTAAATGAATACCAGTCAAAACTTACCCTGATGTCTGAATCTCTGCGAAACGATGGAAGGGTATGGGTTCCGAAGAAAAATGATGAGAAACGTCCGGCTAACGACGTACCGGAAGAGGATAGGGATTATTATCTCGAGCGCATATATCCTGCTTTTGGCAACCTTGTTCCCAGGGATGTGGCATCCAGGGCTGCAAAAGAGCGGTGTGACGCAGGGTATGGTGTGGGTGAAACAGGGCTGGCGGTTTACCTGGATTTTAGAGATGCAATCCAGGCCCAGGGAAAAGAAGCCATTGCAGGGAAATATGGAAACCTGTTTGATCTCTATCGTAAAGTGACCGGAATCAATCCCTATGAAGAACCCATGCGGATCTATCCTGCTTCCCACTATACTATGGGGGGGGTATGGGTTGACTACAACCTGATGACTACCATTCCCGGATTGTACGCTATCGGTGAGGCAAACTTCAGTGACCATGGAGCAAACCGGTTAGGAGCCAGTTCCCTTATGCAATGCTCTGGTGATGGATACTTTATTTTGCCGGCTACCATTGGTGATTATCTGGCAGACGATATTAAAACGCCTAAAATCCCAACCGATACTCCTGAATTCGAAAAAGCAGAAAAAGCAGTGAAAGAAAAACTGCAAAAACTTTTATCGGTAAATGGTTCGCAAACGGTTAAAACATTCCATAAAAAGCTGGGACACATCTTATGGACCTATTCCGGTATGAAAAGGAACGAAGAGGGATTGAAGAAAGCCCTGGAAATGGTAAAAGAGCTGAAGGAAGAATTCTGGAAGGACGTGAAAATACCCGGGGAGATGAACGATTTTAACCAGGAACTCGAAAAAGCAGGCCGGGTTGCCGACTTCTTCGAACTGGCACAATTGATTATCCTGGATGCATTGAACCGAAAGGAATCCTGCGGAGCCCATTTCCGTGAAGAATTTCAAACCGAGGAGGGAGAACCCAAACGGGATGACGAAAACTATTCCTATGTGGCTGCCTGGGAATATACCGGTGAAGATTCAGACCCTGTATTGCACAAGGAGGAGCTAACGTTCAAGTACGTTGAAGTGACCCAGAGAAGTTATAAATAAAAACACGATATACTCTATCTAAACCACAGACCGAGTATTAACAATAAAGCGATTTTGTTATGAAGGTAACACTGAAAATCTGGCGCCAGGAAAATCCCCAAGCCAAAGGAAAATTTGTTACATACGAATTGGATGATGTTTCTAAAGAGATGACCTTTCCCGAAATGTTGGATTATCTGAATGAAAAGATAATTAAGGAAGGCGGCATACCCATTGCGTTTGACAGTGATTGCCGGGAAGGTATCTGCGGGAGCTGTGGTTTGTATATCAATGGCCGCCCCAACGGTCCACAGAAAGGAGTAACCACCTGTCAGCTGAGCATGAGTGCTTTCAAGGAGGGAGATAAAATTATTGTGGAACCATGGCGTTCCAAAGCTTTTCCTGTAATCAAAGACCTGGTAATTGACCGAACCGCCTTTGATAAATTAATAGAAGCAGGGGGATACATTTCTGTCAATACAGGTGCCGCGCCGGAAGCAAACTCAATTCCGGTCAGTAAAGAAAAATCAGACAGGGCATTTGATGCCGGTATCTGCATAGGATGCGGATCCTGTGTTGCAGCCTGCAAAAATGCTTCCGCCATGTTGTT
>CAZTES010000061.1:0-11636 GCA_964612275.1 uncultured Rikenellaceae bacterium | reverse complement strand
GCATAGGATGCGGATCCTGTGTTGCAGCCTGCAAAAATGCTTCCGCCATGTTGTTTGTATCGGCAAAAATCTCCCAGCTGGCTCTGTTGCCACAAGGGCAGGTAGAAGCCAAAGAAAGGGTACAACATCTGATTGAAAAAATGGATGCTCTCGGGTTTGGCAATTGTTCGAACACCGGAGCCTGCGAGGCAGAATGCCCGAAAGAAATTACTCTTGTGAATATTGCACGGATGAACCGCGAATTCTATTCATCAAAAGCAATCTAAGCGGCTGCCTGAATAACCATCCTATCCAACAGAAAGAGTATTTTCTATGTGGTCATGGTGCTCTCGATCTCAGCAACCGTTTTCGGTATAGGTTTTCCTAAAACACGGTATCCCTCTCCGGTGACCAGAACATCATCTTCAATACGGATCCCGCCGAAATTTTTATAGGTTTCTACCCGGTTATAATCGATAAAATCGATACATTTTTTCTCGTTTCTCCATTGGTCAATCAGGGCCGGGATAAAATATATTCCGGGTTCAACCGTAAGTACAAATCCCTCCTTCAATCTTTTTCCCAGGCGCAGGAAGGCAAGTCCAAACTGATCGCTTCGTTTGACCTCATCATCGTATCCAACATAATTCTCACCCAGTCCTTCCATATCATGAACATCCATGCCCATCATATGTCCCAGTCCATGTGGAAAAAAGAGAGCGTGAGCACCCTGATGAACCGCTTCAGAAACATCTCCCTTCATCAATCCAAGGGCTTTTAAACCTTCTGCTATGACCCGTGCTGCAGAGAGGTGTATTTCCTTATAGGTTAATCCGGGTTTGATTGCCTGGATCGCATCCAAATTTGCTTTTAATACAATTTCATAAATCTCTTTCTGCCGCTGTTCAAATTTTCCACCAACAGGTACTGTCCGGGTAATATCACTGGCATAATGCAATAACGATTCAGCGCCGGCATCCGTAACCATCATTCGTCCTTTAACAAGCGTATTGCCATGATAGTGATTATGCAGTGTCTCACCATTGATGCTCAGTATGATCGGAAACGAAACGCCTGTTCCCCGGGATAAGGCAATTCCCTCAATAACTCCAGCAATTTCCCGTTCAACGACTCCCGGCATCGCCATCTTCATGGCGGTAGTATGCATCTCATAAGCCGTCTCTATAGCCATTTCTATTTCTTCCACCTCAACATCCTCCTTAACAGATCTCAATTCAACAACTCCCCGGATCAGATCCTCGGATACCATTTTGCGTACATCATCCGTATTCTTCCCTAAATAACTCTCCAGGAAAAGTATATTTTTCCCCCGATAAGGTGGTAACAGGTGTATCTTCTTCCCCTGGGCCTGGGCATCCTCGAGCATGCTTTTCAAATTTACTAACGGAGAGCTGCTTTGTATACCTGCCTTCAGCGCCCTCTCTTTTATCGTCGGTTGGGGTCCCATCCAGATGATGTCATCCATATCAACATCATTCCCGAAAATATAATCCTCTCCGGAGTCAATATCCATTACCCCGGCTAAATCAGGGTAGTCCAACCCGAAAAAATACAAAAAATCACTATCCTGTCTGAAAGGATATGTGTTTGCAGTATAATTCATAGAGGCTTCCGTATTGCCAGGAATAAGCACCAATCCTGATTGGAGTTTTTTTCTGAGCCTCTCTCTTCTTGTTATGTAAATCTCCGGTATGAACATTTCTTTTTCTGTTTAATGAGTTTCAACTAATCGAAGCATTAAAGTTAATATCTAATTGGAATATGACAAATAAAAGGGGGCGCTGCCTCGCCTGAGCACATTTTTGTTCTATCTGTTCTTTTATTTTCATGGAATAATGGTACTAAGTTCTGATTATCAATTATTTAATTAACTTCATTATTCAATGCGAATGTACTTGTTTATTTATATAATTTTATTATCTTCGCTAATTAGTGATAAGATATTAACAATTCCTTAACAATGTAATTCACAATATGCCCTACCGAAGATTGCCCAACACAGACAGTTCCCGATTAAAGGCCCTTCATACTGCCCTGGCAAAAGGGAAAGATTTACCTCCGTTTAAATTGGCATTCAGTCAGTCAAGTCTTCAGAAAATTCAGGCATTTCTTACCGGATTTGAACAAGTGTTAATCCTGAAAAAGCAAGATTACATCAAGCAGGTCGAGCACAATAAAGTGTATCAAAAGACGATCAGGAAAGTCAGGTTATATATCTCCCACTTCATTCAGGTCATGAATATGTCCATTGCACGCGGAGAGATTTCCTCCACTACCCGTAGCTTTTATGGGTTAAAAGAAACGGACAAAAACCTCCCTTCTCTTCAAACGGAAGCAGAGATCATTGAATGGGGACAAAACCTTATCAATGGAGAAGCCAAACGGATCCTGAAAGGATTATCACCCATTACGAATCCTACCATAGCAGTGGTCAAAGTAAGGTATGAGCAATTTCTCGATGCATACAATTTTCAGAAAACCCTGCAGAAAAAAAATGCTCTGAATCAACAAAAGCTTTCAGCCTTTCGTGAAAAAGCCAACCAGATCATTTTGCAAACCTGGAATGAAGTAGAAGAATACTTCAACGACTTGCCCGAAAACATGAAGCGTGAAAAGTCAAAAGATTATGGTCTGGCTTATGTCTTCAGAAAAAATGAATTGATGAACATTACGTTCATCGATGATCAGCATAAAGGAATAGGGTAGACTCCTTCACCCCGGCACTGCAATAGCTTCTTAATCTCCTCCTTATTTTTATGACCGTTTGCGAGTACCCTGCTCATTACGATAGACAGACCATGTTAGAAAACCAATAAAAATTGCTGTAACAGCAATCAGTAAAAATCCTCCTCTGCCTGTGCCCAAAGAATCAACATCCTTTGCCACAAACTCCTCACCAAAAATATAATAGATAGTAACTGCAATGCCATTGTTTACAAAATGGGCAAGGATAGGAAGCCAGATGGTTTTGCTCCAGAGAAAAAGGTATCCGAAAAATATCCCCATGGCTAATCGTGGTAAGAATCCATAAAACTGCAGATGAAAAGCACTGAAGATAATTGCTGCAATGATAATTCCGATGTGTTTATTTCTGGTCCACTCACAAAATATTCGCTGGATGACGCCACGGAACAACAGCTCCTCACCGATAGCCGGGATGATTGCTATCATGATCAGATTGATGGTGAACTGGGTTATTGAGTCTGAATCCAGGAAAGCCTCAGTAAATTTTCCTGCTCGTTCTTCCATCTCCTTCATCCTCCCCTCAAGCCCATCCAGGAAATCCGGAAGATTCATTTCAGCATTCCATTGAGCCAAAAGATTAATGATCGGGAGGGCAACCAACATAACCAGGATAACATTTACCACAGAGATCGTATTGATATGACGGTTAAGTTGTAAATAACCGGTACTATTTCCACTGATGAAATAGGCAATGAGGAATGCCGGGAAAATAAACGTCCCAATGGATAACCAAATCTGAAAATATTTCATGATCCCAATGTGCTCTGACTTGCTAAGGTCCTCAATAATCGATACCAGCTCCTCCACTTCCAGACCAAAAATGGGTATTGCGAAAAGTGCAGCAAGGAATAAAAAAAGCAGAAAGGATCCAACGATGACCAGAGCCGAAAATATTAGCTGTGTAAAGTGGGAGGTATTTTTCAGTATTCCCTCAGCCATTCCTCTAATTTTAATAATTTAGCGGTTAAAAGTACTTAATATTTTTTGTATTGGTTGTTATTGGAAATATTCAATTAGGGGATTATCCTCTCTCCCTTGCTCCAATGGAAAATGTGACCGATCCCTCCTTTCGCTATTTGTGTAAACATTTTGGTGCAGATCTGCTCTACACTGAATTCATCTCTTCTGATGGATTGATCCGTAACGGGCGGAAAAGTCTGAAAAAATTAAAAATTTCTGATCATGAACGACCCATCGGGATTCAGCTTTATGGCCATAACGTGGAATCGATGGTTCAGGCGACAAAAATCGCTGAACGATCATCTCCCGAATTCATTGATCTGAATTTTGGTTGTCCTGTCCGGAAAATTGCCAGGCGGGGAGCCGGAGCCGGAATGTTGAAAAATATCGATGGGATGGTAAAAATGACTTCTGAAATTGTTAAGACCACACAACTTCCGGTAACCGTTAAAACGCGACTTGGATGGGATGAGGACACGAAAAACATCGTTGAAATTACCGAGCGTCTTCAAGATATCGGGATACAGGCTATTACCATTCATGCCCGTAGCGGTATTCAATTGTATAAAGGAAAAGCCGATTGGACCCTGATCGGTGAAGTAATGAATAATCCCAGGATAACGATTCCTGTTTTTGGAAATGGAGATATCACCGGCCCTGAAGTAGCCAAATCAATGTTTGAAAAATATGGTGTCAATGGCATCATGATTGGCAGGGCAACAGTTGGAAGACCCTGGATATTCAAAGAAGTAAAACACTACCTTGAAAGCGGGGAGATCATGCCCCCTCCATCCATCAAAGAGAAGGTTGAGACCGCAAAACTGCATTTCCTTAAATCAATCGAATCAAAAGGGCTACCTCGTGGAATTTTTGAAATGAGAAGACATTTTTCCAGTTATTTTAAAGGACTCCCGGATTTTCGGGAAATCCGCCTGCGGTTATTGACCTCAACCGTTGAAGGGGAGATCATCCAAATCCTGGATGAGATTGGAGAAAAGTATCTGTACCTGGAAGAATTATGATACCACTCTCCAAATAATACAATGCTTCCCATCTCTTTTTCAATTCTTTTTGGTAATTTCAGCACATCACCTCACATTGTATAACCTAATTGAATCTTTTTGCTATGAAAATCAAGTACCTGATATTTTTATTTTTTGCATGTATTCATCTTCTGGCACCGTGCCAGAACACCAATCCGGATCATCCCGGACTATCCATTGAAAAAATCATGCAGGACCCAAAGTGGATCGGGGTCTCTCCCAGCAGGTTGAATTGGTCACCCGACGGCAACCTGCTCTTTTTTAACTGGAATCCTGATGGTGAAGAGAGTGCTTCAATGTATAAAATCAAGCCCGCGAAAGCGACTCCCCTAAAGGTAACCCCTGAAGAGAGAAAAGAGATGCCAGCAGCCCGTGGTAATTACAACAAAGCACGAACACAAATGGTCTACGAAAAGAACGGAGATATTTTTATGTTAACCCTGGCAACGGGTGATATTGTACAAATCATTAATACCATAGGATATGAGAGATCTCCTTCCTTTAATCAGGATGAAACAAAGATCATTTTTTCCTGCGATAATAACCTGTTTGCATGGGATATCCAATCGGGTCAAACCACCCAATTAACCAATTTTGTCATGGGACAGGACAGACCCGAAAAAAAATCATACTCAAATGATCAGGAGGAATGGTTATATCATGACCAGTTCAGGCTCTTTAACGTATTGCAGGAGAAGAAAGAGGATCAGGAACGATCAGAAAAAGAGCGGGAATTGTACGCTCCTGAAAGACTTAAAGCAATTTACACGGGGAAAGAAAGACCGTCCAGCATTGATTTAAGCCCCGATGAGAAGCATATCGTATACCTGTTCTACAAAAATGTACCGGATGCGAAAAGAACAGAAATACCAAATTACGTCACAGAGTCCGGTTATATGGAGTCCCGCAATGCCAGGTCAAAAGTTGGGACTCCCTATTTCTCCTCAACGGAAATGTACATTTATGATATTCCCGGCGATACGATCTACCAGGTAATGACCGATCAAATTCCGGGGGTTTGTGATCCGCCGGATTATATCAAAGATTATCCTGATAAAAAATGGAACGCTGACAGACCCCGAAAAGTGATCATCGGTGCACCGATCTGGTCAGACGACGGCAAAAATGCTGTTCTGACCATTTCTTCAATGGATAACAAAGACCGGTGGATCATGCACCTGGATATTGAGACTGGAAAGATGAAGCTTCTTGACAGGCAAAGGGATGAGGCAAGGTTTGGAGGGCCCGGTGCGGGATGGTATGGATCATCTGTCGGATGGATGCCCGATAATAAAAGCATCTGGTTTCAGTCGGAAGAATCGGGTTATTCCCACCTCTATACGGTGAACATCCGGACGGGCAAGAAAAAAGCCTTGACCCAGGGATCATTCGAAATCTATAATCCTTCGATCTCCCTGGACAAAAAATATTGGTATTTCGTCTCGAATGAAACCCATCCTGGTGAGCGTCATTTTTACCGGATGCCTCTGGAGGGAGGCAAACGGGAGCAAATTACCCATCTTCCGGGAAGGTGTGATGTAACCATCTCTCCGGACGAGAAGTGGTTCGCCCTCATTCATTCCACCTCAAACAATCCGGAAGAATTGTATCTGCTGGAAAACAAAGAAGGTGCAGTACCGATTCAAATAACCCATTCCCTGACAGAGGAGTTTGCTGAATACTCATGGAGGGAACCGGAGATCATCACTTTCAAAGCAAGTGACGGAGTTGAAGTGTATGCCAGACTCTACAGTCCTGATAATCCAACTGAACAGGGCCCTGCTGTAATCTTCGTGCATGGTGCCGGTTATCTTCAAAATGCTCATAAATGGTGGAGCAGCTATTTCAGGGAATACATGTTTCATAATTTCCTTGCTGACAATGGATATACTGTCCTGGACATCGATTACCGTGGAAGTGCTGGCTATGGAAGGGATTGGAGAACTGCCATTTACCGGCACATGGGGGGGAAAGACCTTTCCGATCAGGTGGATGGAGCAAAATTTCTGGTTGAAGAGTGTCAGGTAGATCCGAAAAAAATCGGTCTCTACGGAGGATCATACGGCGGGTTTATCACGCTCATGGCAATGTTTACTCAACCGGATGTTTTTGCTGCCGGCGCTGCTTTGCGTGCAGTAACCGATTGGGCACATTATAACCATAGTTATACAGCCAATATTTTAAATACACCCGTTGAAGACAGCCTTGCCTACGTGAGAAGCTCACCCATATATTATGCCGAAGGATTAAAGGGAGCGTTACTGATCTGTCATGGCATGGTCGATGATAATGTCCATTTTCAGGATGTGGTTCGACTGGCACAGCGATTGATCGAACTTGGAAAAGAGAATTGGGAATTTGCCGTTTATCCTGTTGAACGACATAGTTTCACAGAGCCGAGTAGCTGGACAGATGAATACAGGCGGATTTTCAACCTGTTTGAGGAGCACTTAAAATAATCGTTGACGGCAGGATCCTGCCCACCGGTCATTAAAATTCAGATCCGACTCTCTTTTTCGGATAATCGATGGTATAGTGTAATCCGCGGCTCTCACGAAGGTTTTGTGCCATTCTGATGGTCAGGTGACCGACATTAATCAGGTTCCGTAATTCACACAATTTCCGCGAGAGGGTTGATTTTTTATAGAGTTCCTCTGTCTCCCTGTAGATGATATCAAGACGTGCCAGCGCTCGTTGCAAGCGCAGGTCCGATCGTACGATCCCGACATAATTGCTCATGATCTGTTGCATCTCCTTATAGCTCTGTGTTATAAGGACCATCTCTTCCGGATGAGTTGTACCCCCGTAATCCCACTCCGGGACCTTTTCATGAAAGGTGATCCCGGATAAATTATTCATTACATCAACTACTGCCCTGTGAGAAAAAACAATAGCCTCAATTAACGAATTGGAGGCAAGCCGGTTTGCTCCGTGTAGCCCGGTTGAAGCAGCTTCACCAATGGCATAGAGTCTCTCTACACTGCTCTGACCATATTCATTCACCTTAATCCCACCACACAAATAGTGTGCTGCGGGAACGACCGGGATCATGTCTTTTGTAATATCAATCCCGATGCTAAGACATTTCTTATATACATTCGGGAAATTTTCCTGCAATGCCTGTGCATCCAGATGAGTACAATCAAGGTATACAAAATCATCCCCGTGAATTTTCATCTCATTATCGATGGCTCGTGCCACGATATCTCTGGGTGCAAGGGAGCCCCTGGAATCATACTTTGTCATAAATTCCTCCCCGTCAACGGATTTTAATGTTGCTCCGAAGCCCCTGATGGCTTCTGTGATCAGGAAGGAGGGTCTTTCACCAGGGTGATAGAGGGAAGTGGGATGAAACTGAACAAACTCCATGTTCTCTATAATCCCTTTTGCCCGGTAAACCATGGCAATTCCGTCACCCGTTGCAATGGGTGGATTTGTTGTGGTATGATACAGGTTACCGGTGCCACCGGTAGCAATAACGGTTACTTTTGAAAGGATTGTATCTACCGCTCTTGAATGAAGATCCAGGACATAGGCACCGTAACATTCGATCCCTTCCTGTCCCCTGACAACCGGGGCACCCAACTGGTGCTGCGTGATTAGGTCAATCGCAAAATAGTCTTCAAGAATTTCAATATTTTTTGTGCTTTTTACCTGCCTGATCAGTGCGGAGTGAATGGTTAATCCGGTATAATCTTTATGATGTAAGATCCGATGGGAAGAGTGTCCACCCTCTTTTGCAAGATCAAACTTCCCATTCTCCTTTTTATCAAATTCAACTCCCCATTGCAGTAATTCGTTGATCCTGTCCGGAGCTTCTTTTACCACCATCTCAACAACCTTCTTATTGCAATACCCATCTCCGCATCGGATGGTATCGTGGATATGCTTTTCGAAAGAATCCGGCGGGTAAGTGACGGTGGCAATGCCCCCCTGTGCATACCGGGTATTGGTCTCCTCAATGCTGTTTTTGGTAATGACACATACCCTGCCATAGGATGCAGCTTTCAACGCGTAACTCAGCCCTGCGATCCCTGAACCGATCACCAGAAAATCCACTTTTCTTACCATATCATAACTATTGGCATCACTGTGATGGCATGCAAAGGAAACCTTTTTTTACGATATCCATCGGCAAAGATAAACATTGCAGGAGATTTACACGGATCGGATTATCTACTATATAACATCTGCAGGATAATAGATTCTTCATGTTCTGCAATAGTATCGGCTGGCATCAGACACTATGAAAACCGGAGATTTTAATTTACATTTGTCGCATCAAGTCTATATCCCATTGGATCATTTATAGTTTAATGCAACCTGAATTATCGATCATAATTTGTACCTATAACCGCGAAGATTTTCTGCCTTTTGCCCTGCAAAGTCTTTCTCAGCAATCCCTGGATAACCAGCAATATGAAGTCCTGATTATTGATAATAACAGCACAGACAGGACTGCAACTCTCAGTCATGAATTTATCAAGCAACATCCGGATGTAAACCTGAAGTATTTCCTGGAAAAGAACCAGGGTCTGGCTTATGCCAGAAACCGGGGGATTAAAGAATCTTCCGGAAGGGTTATTTCTTTTATCGATGATGATGCTGAAGCCCGAAGCGATTATGCGATGAACCTGATCCGTACTTTTCAGGAATATAGTGATTATGATGCAATCGGAGGAAAAGTTATCCCAATCTTCCCTGAGAAAAAGGAACCGGCATGGCTCTCAAAGTATATTTGGGGTGTTGTAGCAAAAGTGGACAAAGGAGATCATCCTGTTCCATTTAAGAAAAAAGTGCCGGCAGGTTGCAACATGGCTTTTCGCAACATAGTTTTTGAGACCATCGGATTGTTTAATACGCAGCTGGCCCACCGATGTGATGATCTCTATATATTCGGGAAACTAAAAGCCATTCATAAAGTAGCTCTTTATGCCCCGGATGTTGTGGTATATCACCACATCCCTCCGGAAAGAATGGATACTGCCGGCATCAGAAGATTGTCCCTGGATTTAGGATCCTCTCACCGGGTATATCTCCATAGCCGACCCGCCGTTTTTACCTTGTTAAAATTTTTTGACTACACCCTGAAAATTGGCGCCTCCGTTATCCTGAGTCTTGGCTTTTTAATGAAGGGTGAACCGGCAAAAATAAAAATCATTAAAATTATGTGGTTCAGTCTGATCGGGTTTATGCGTAGAAAAGGTTAATCCGTGTTTTTACTCAACTCATGTAGCCTTTATAGTAAGACTCTAAATATTCCTTCAGGGCTGTTTTCCAATCCCTCATAATATTTATTTCCCTCAAATCAAGCTTTTTATTGATCAATCTTTCGGAAGGTGGGCGGTTAGCAAAGTATTCCCTGGCAAAATAATCAGAAGAAACTGCCTGGATGCTTATTTCCTCTGATAGCCCGAGGAGGTTGATCATTTCACGGGTTACTTCCAACCGGTTGGTTTGACCTCCACACACCATATTGTACAATCCCCAGTACTCCTTTTCCAACAATAGTTTAACATTCAACGCAAAATCCTGGGTATAGGTGGGTGTGCCATCCTTATCGTCCACCACATGAAGCATTTTTTTCCCATCTTTCAGTTGCTTCATGATTTTCTGTATGAATTTTTTGTCCTTCCCGGGACCGGCTCCCATCATCCATCCTGCTCTGCATACCAGATACCGTTGTGCATTTTCAACCACAAATTGTTCTCCCAGATATTTTGTTCGTGCGTATACTCCTGCAGGATTGGGTTGATCCCAATCATCATAATACTCTTTCAAACCATCAAATATCCCGGCTGTACTGATATATAAAATTGGAATTCCCAGCTGATTAGCGATATATACTGCATTCTCAACCGAAAGTGTATTCGTTTCATACGTGTCATCAATATGCTTTTCGCAATATTCAAGATCTGTATACGCACCCAGGTGAAATAAGTAATCGGCATTGAAATCTGAAACATCTTTCAAATAAGCATCATAATCCCTGAAATCCAGGTAGGAAAGCCATGGTTCATTGACATCAATATCACTGCATTTAAGCTTAAATTCATTCCTGAACTGCACATAGAAAGCTTCTCCCAACATACCCCCGCACCCGGCAATGTAAATCCTTTTCATCGTTTCTGTTTTGGTGAATACTGCAGGTATATATCATCCATCCTGATGCATCCTTTTCCTGTGCAAAAGTAACTTTTTCAAATTAATTGAGAAAAAATGAGTATTGAAAGCTTGCTTTCAAACCTGTATCAAGAAATGGTAACACTATGAAAACAAAATATTTTACGTTACTTTTGTCGGATAATTTTCAAACCAAACAGTTGCCTTATGGCTCAAGATGACCTTTTCAAAAAAATCATTAGTCATGCGAAGGAATATGGTTTTATTTTTCCCTCCAGCGAAATATATGATGGACTGGGAGCCGTCTACGACTATGGACAGTATGGCATAGAGTTAAAAAACAATATCAAGCAATACTGGTGGGATTCAATGGTCAAGCTGCATGAAAACATCGTTGGCATTGATTCTGCAATCTTTATGCATCCAACTGTTTGGGAAGCCTCTGGTCATTTAAAGGCATTTCATGATCCGCTAATTGACAACAAAGACTCAAAAAAGAGATATCGTGCAGATATCCTGGTTGAGGAATACCTTCAAAAAATTGAAAATAAGATAAATAAGGATATCCAGAAGGCAAAGGAGCGTTTTGGTGATGCGTTTGATGAAGAACAATTTGTGTCAACCAATCCCCGGGTCATTGAGAACCGGAAAAAATACAACGAGCTTCAGAATCGATTATATACTGCTCTTGACAAGGAGAACCTGGAAGAATTAAAACAGATTATTGTCGATTGTGAAATTGCTGATCCTGAAACCGGTTCAAAA
>CAZTES010000060.1:2189-16687 GCA_964612275.1 uncultured Rikenellaceae bacterium | reverse complement strand
TAACCAATTCTTCCGCCAGGCGGGTAAAATTATTCCTGATCTTGATGACCGAGAAGGTTCGTTTGTTATAAAAATCAAGATAAACATCGGGTTCATTCATCCTGCCCCATTTAAATTTATTCATGAGGTTCTCATACATGGCATCGGCATGTATTCTGCCCATTTCCAGGAATCCGGTTGCTCCCTCTGTTTTTATCGGCACCAGTCGATAGGCAAAACCTTCCAGTTGAAAATACTCTTCCAGGCCCAGGGCGTCATCGTGCCCTCCGGTTACAAAATAGATGGGTCTTTCCCATTTGTTTTGCGCCAGCAGGTCAAGGACCATCAGTTGGTTTTTCAGGAGGTAATTCCGGTTTATTTTAATATCGATGGATTCCAGAATTTGATCAGCCAGCTCGGGGGAAACGGTTCCGTTTTCGACGACAGTTGCGGAATCAACCGGTATCCGGAACATTTTGGTGGGGATGTAATCCAGCAATTCATTCTCATATCTTATTTTCGTGGCTTCATCATCATTCACAACAAAATCAATCACCTGTTTGACCGGGATATATTCTTTCACTCTTTCAATCATAAAAACCTGTCCATTGGTCCCGTCCTTGTATTTCTCCCTGGGAACAGAGAGGGGTAAAGGATCGGATTCATAGGCTTTCCGTTTCATCTGGTCAATATACCAATCGGTATTGAACAGCATCAGGTTTACCACCCGGATATCGGTTCGTATTCCTTCCACTTCCTGGGCATACCATAAAGGAAATGTATCGTTATCACCATTGGTAAAGAGTATGGCATTCGGTTCACATGAATTAAGGTAATTGTAGGCAATATCTCTTGCGGTGAACCTTCCTGATCTGTCGTGATCATCCCAATTCTCCTTTGCCATAACACCGGGGACCAGTACCAGGCAGAGCAGGCCGGCAAGAATGGCACCCCATTTCTTACCCATGGGTTTTGAAAGGGCGTCAAAAAGAGAAAGCACTCCCAATCCGAGCCATATTGCGTAGGCGTAAAAGGATCCCGCATAAGCATAATCCCTTTCCCGGGGCTGATTGGGATATTGATTCAGGTAAACAACAATGGCGATACCGGTAAACAGAAACAACAGCAAAACGACCCAAAAATCTTTCCGGTTTCTCTGAATGTGGTAGAAGAAGCCGGCTAATCCAAGGATAAAGGGCAACAAATAATAGACATTCCTGGATTTATCGTTTACGATATGTCCGGGTAAATTATCCTGGTTACCAATTTTTGCCTGGTCCAGAAACTTAATTCCGCTGATCCAATTTCCTTTCAATGGTCCTCCATGGCCCTGTTCATCATTCTGCCTGCCTGAAAAATTCCACATGAAGTATCTAAGGTACATGTGGCCAATCTGGTAGGTAAAGAAAAACCGGAGGTTTTGCCCAAAGGTGGGCTTCTCAACAAAGGTCTCTTCCCCTCGTGAATTCTGGATATTGATTCGTTCGCCATCTACTTTTCCCCACTGCTCATATATCCGGCGATGATCGGGTTGGCCACTCCACATCCTGGGGAAGAAGGTGGTCAATCGTTCATCGTAAACATATTTCGAAGCATACCGTGAAATGATATACCTCCCATCCTTGGGTGTATAGGTAGGATTCCCCTCTTCAACATCTACAATGGGTGCATTGTAATACTGCCCGTAAAGAAGCGGTCTTTCACCATATTGCTCCCGATTCAGATAGTAGAGGAGAGAGAATACCGTTTCCGGATTGTTCTCGTCCATCGGAGGATTGGCCGTGGACCGGATCAGGATCATGGTGAAAGAAGAATAGCCAATCAGGATAACCAGGGCTGCCGTAATAATGGTATTTAAAATGACGGTGTGTTTTGTTGATAGATAATAAACCACTCCGGCAACTACGATGACCAATAGGAGGTTCAGAAGGGTTGAATCGGAAACAAACGGAATACCCAACAGGATCAGGGCGATTGTTGACGAGACGGCAGCATATATCGGGTTATCTTTTCTCCTCGTGAAATAGATCCCCCCGGCAATAACGGCAATCATGAGCATAATATGGATGAGGACCCCGAAATTATAGGGAAGTCCGAGGGTATTGATAAAAAAGAGTTCAAACCGGGATGAGGTTTTTATTATTCCCGGTATGATCCCGTACATGATGACACCCAGGATGACAATCGAGATCAGAATAGCAAAAATGAATCCCCGTTTTGTCGGTTCATGTTTTCTGAAATAATACACAAAAACGATGGCTGGAATTGCCAGCAAATTGAGCAGGTGAACCCCGATGGACAGGCCCATCAGGTAGGCAATAAAAATTAACCACCGGTTGGCATATTTCTCTTCGGCTACATTCTCCCACCTCAATATTGCCCAGAAAACGATGGCTGTAAAGAGGGAGGAGGTTGCATATACCTCTCCTTCCACTGCTGAAAACCAGAAGGTGGCTGAGAAAGTATAGGCTAATGCCCCGACGACCCCGCTCGCCATCACTGCTATCAATGTACCGGATGAATAATCATCCCCTTTGATCAATATCTTTCTGGCAAGGTGGGTGATGGTCCAGAAGAGAAAAAGAATGGTAAAGGAGCTGGCCAGGGCAGACAGGGAATTGATCATTTTGGCAGCCTGAGAAACATTGCTATCGGCAAAAAGGGAGAGTGCCCGCGCCATGATCATCCAGAAGGGTGCTCCCGGCGGGTGTCCGACTTCCATCTTAAATGCCGAAGCAATAAATTCACCACAGTCCCAGAGACTGGTGGTTGGCTCAATGGTTAATAAATAGACTACCGAAGCCATCATGAATATGATCCAACCAATGGTAAGGTTATATACCCTGAACTGTTTCATCCTTAACAGATTTCTGATCAATACAACGAAGCGAATTTAATGTTTTTTCTTCTTGAGCCATATTAAAATTGAAATTAATGCGTATTTTCAAAAAGAGTTTCCCATTTACCGGTTGAAGAGAGATGAAAAATAGCAGCAACAAGAAGAGAAAACAGCGCACTGGTATTGTCTATTCTACCAACCTGGAATATCAATACACATACAATGACCCGCCGGAAGAAGAATCCCTGCCACCGGAACAACAAAGAGTGTATGTTTCCGTTGATCGTAAAAGCCGAAAAGGGAAAACTGTCACTCTGATCTCAGGATTTATCGGTACTCCCGACGACCGGAAAGAATTAGCCCGGTTTTTAAAATCAACCTGCAATACCGGGGGAAGTGTTAAGGGGGATGACATTCTGATTCAGGGCGATTTCCGGGACAGGATCATTCAAATGCTGAATGAGGCTGGGTTTACCACAAAAAGAAAGGGTGGATAGACAATCTTTTATCCCGATTTGATTAATTTGGAATGTTTATATTGTCCGGCATGCTTCATCTCCGTCAAAACCGCAATTGCACTTTCCTTATTGTTGCTTTTATGTTGTTCTTTGTTCCCATGCCTTCTCAATCGCAGTTTTACGAGAGGGGCCAGGATCCTGCATTCATCCGGTGGAAACAGATCAGAACCGAAAATTACCAGATCATTTTCCCCGAAAGCTATGTCAACGAAGCACAACGACTGGCGAATATTCTCGAGTATGCCTACAATTATGTCTCCTTTTCATTGAAAAACAAACCCCGGAAAATCTCGGTCATCATCCATAACTATTCTGTCCGGTTCAATGGGTTTGTTGCCTGGGCACCCAAGCGGATGGAGCTTTATCCCACATCGCCCCAGGATATTTATCCCCAGGAAGCATTGGAACAACTTGCCCTGCATGAATTGAGGCACGTTGTACAGGTGGATAAACTTCACCAGGGATTGACCAGGATTCTCTACTATGTTTTTGGAGAGATGGCTACAGGAGTCATTTCGGGAATGTTACCCATATGGTATCTTGAAGGAGATGCGGTTGCAACGGAAACAGCCCTTTCCAGGGCAGGACGGGGCAGATTACCCTCTTTTGAGATGAAACTTCGTGCACTCTCCCTGGAAAAAGGTAGGGTTTACCGCTACGATAAAGCCTACCTGGGATCATACAAGGATTATGTACCAGATTATTACCAGTACGGGTACCCGATGATCGCCTATTCCAGACAAAAATATGGCAGCCGCTGGTGGGATCAATCCCTCAATTACGTAGCACGAAATCCCTACCTCATCAATCCCATACATTTCAGCCTGTATAATCATCTGGGTTTAAACAAGCGGCGTTTATATGATGCAACATTCAGGGAGCTTGGAAATCAGTGGAATAAAGATGCCGGGGAACTTCAATTCATTGCCTTTGATACATTGAATATCCGGAACCGGGATCTCTACACCAGCTATCGCTTTCCGCAATACCTGAATGACAGTGTGATCATCATTGAAAAATCAAGCCTGGATAAAATCCCACGGTTTGTTGCCCTTAGCCGGCATGGGGAGGAAAGCATTATACATTATCCCGGATTTCACCTTCCTGTGCGCCTCTCCGTTAGTAGTAAAACCATTCTGTGGACTGAAATTATCCAGGATATCCGCTGGAGTAACCGTGAATTCTCGGTGATTAAAAAATTGGACATCACCACCAGAAAGGAAACCCAGCTAACCCGGAAAACACGATATTTTTCACCTGCTCTGTCGCCTGACGGCACCAGGGTTTCAACCATTGAGATCACAATACAAAACCAGGAAAGCCTCATTATCCTTGACATAAAAAACGGAAAAATGATCCGGAAAATTCCCGTTTCCTCAAAAACGCATGCCATGATGCCAACCTGGAGTAAAGATGGTAAATGCATCTATCTGATTCTCCTTACCGCAAAGGGGAAAAGTATTCAAAAAATTGATCTTGATTCGGAAACCTGGGAAGTGATCGTGGAGCCTGGCTTTGAAGATGTTTTGACCATTGCACCCAGCCGGAAGTATTTGTTTTTCCATTCCACTTATTCCGGGATTGATAACCTTTATGCGGTCGAGATGGCAACGAAAAACATTTTCCGGGTCACCTCTTCCAGGAATGGCGCTTTCGATGTCACGGTGTCACCCGATGGGGAACGGATCGCTTTTTCCGATTATTCCTCTTCCGGCTACAATATTGGTGAAATGGAGCTGACAGATCTGGAATTTACAGCCCTGGAAAAAGTAATGAAGACCGGGAACAACTGGGATGAAGTGCTCGCCAGCCAGGAAGCCGATGTAATTGAAACATCCGATTTACCTGAGAAACACTTTGAAGTAACCCCTTACCGGAAACTCTCCCATTTTTTTAATTTCCACAGCTGGGCTCCCTTCTACACCGATCTGAACCAGATTAATCTGGATAATTTTCAAATTCATCCAGGATTTATATTACTATCTCAGAACAAGTTAAGCACGGCCATCTCATCAATCGGTTATGCATATAAAGATTCCCGTCACCAGTTCTTTTCAACCCTTACCTATAAAGGATGGTTACCGGTGATTGATCTCTCCCTGAATTATGGTAGTGCTCCCCTGGTCGTTCCGGATTCACTTGATGTTTCCTCTTCTGATCTGACGTTCAACTCCCGTATTTACATTCCCTTTAACCTTACGCGGGATCGTTTCGTAAGGGGTTTGGTCCCCTCATTCGAAACGCAATTCCGGAATCTCTATATCTACAATGATGAATTGTACCAGTTTGAAAAAGGGCTCTGGACCAAAAGATATCGACTCTATGGATACAATTACCTGAAGCTTGCCCATCGTGATTTTCTGCCAAAATGGGGACAAACTTTCGATTTACGGTATGCAAGCAACCGGTTTAGCGGTGAAAAACAGGGGGCAATCTATTCCTTGAGGATGACCTTTTATCTTCCCGGATTAATAACCAATCACAGCCTCAAACTTTCGGCAGGAATTGAAAAGAGAAAAAATGCTAAACGGATGTTTTATTATAATTCCCTGGACTTTCCAAGGGGATACAGCTCTTCTATTGTTTTGCCCCTTGCAGAGAATCTGCAGAGCATTTCGGGTGAATATTCTCTCCCAATCTGGTATCCCGATATTAACATCAGCTCCATCCTCTACTTTAAACGTTTGAGGGGCAGTCTGTTTTATGATTACTCGCGTGCAAATATCTTTAATGCAGAATACTCTGATTTCAACACGAATTATGACCTGTTCACATCTGCGGGGGGAAGTCTGGTTATGGATCTCCATTTCCTGAGAATCCGGTTTCCCATTTCCCTGGGGGTTGAATATGCCTACCTGCCAATGCTAAACAGAAATGAGATTTCGATGGTATTCAATATCAACGTTTTTGGTTTTAACATCAACAACTGAACGGCATCATTCGTCACCCGTGATCTGTGGCTTTAATCTTCTTTCATGGGCATAGGCAAAAGCTGCTATCAGAACGATTGTTATCAGTAGGAAATAGGTAAATACCGGAACCGGTGCCGGATCTCCTCCTGCATAGGAATGCAAGCCTGTCAGGTAGTAATTAACCCCAAAATAGGTCATTAATACCGATCCGAATCCCACCAATGCACTCAGATTGAATGCATATTCATTGTTTAAGCCCGGTATTTGTCTCATGTGAAGGATAAAGGTAAAGACCAGGATGGTAACCAGGGACCAGGTCTCTTTTGGATCCCATCCCCAGTATCTTCCCCATGATTCATTAGCCCAGACTGCTCCAAGGATTGTGCCGATGGTTAAGAAGTACAAACCCAGAATCAGTGACATTTCATTAATTCTTGTCAGTTCCAGGATTTGTTTTTTGATCCTTTTTCTGTTTCTCTCGTTTTTCATCCACATCAGAATCAGGTTCAGTAAACCGAGAAGTGCCCCGAGTCCTAAAAATCCATAGCTGGCTGTTATGATGGAAACATGGAAGGTCAACCAGTAGGTTTTCAGCACAGGAACAAGATTGGTGATTTCCGGGTCCATCCAGCTTAAGTGGGCAACCAGAAGTGTTAGGGAAGCTAAAACAGCCGTTGCCGAGAGGGCAATCAATGATCTTCTGGCAAACAGAAATCCTGCCAGCATGGTTGCCCATGCCACATAGATCATCGATTCGTATCCGTTACTCCAGGGTGCATGTCCGGAGATATACCAACGTATTCCGAGGGCAAGTGTATGGATAACAAATCCAACGATAAGTGGGACAAGGATAAAGATAACCAGGTACCGGGCAGTCAGCTTCGGCATAATAATGTTCGCGATCAGCAACAAGAGAAGGATTAACCCCAACAGGGAATAGAGGGGAAACAGTTTTTGAAAAACATTGATATTATAGTAGAGAATCTCCAGCTTTATTTTATTCCCTGAAGGTAGTACATCTCCTCCATTGCGGTACTGGTATGTGATGATCGCGTCCAGGTATTCATCGGGTTGTTCCCACTCACCCGATATAACCGACTCTGTGAGTGATTGAAAATACAGCTGGACGATATGCTTAACAAACAATGAATCCGATTGGGAAACATGCAAATAGGCTTCATCCGGTGAGTACCAATTATGGGCCGGATCTCCCGGGGCAGGAAAGATATCCAGAATTGTCCCGGTAAATATCATATAGCAAATATTCACCCGTTCATCAACCGCAATTACCTCCTTGTCAAATTTATCTCTTGTGGCAGGTATTTTGGAATAAGCCTCTTCGACATATCGTCTCAACTTGTACTCCCCTCTTCTTTCCATATCTATAAAATCCATCAGGGATCCATATTTCCCTTCCACACCCATAGCGATTGCCAGATTGGTATTCCCGATCTTTATCAAAGGGACAGTTTGCCAGTATCCGGGCTCAGACAGCATCCCCAGAAAGAGTTGTGTGGGATGGGATCCTAGAAATTTTTCCTTTCCTGTCACCTTGCGTATCACATCAGACGCCAGTGTATTCAGCGGTTTGACCCTTCCATTGTTATCCTGAACCAGTGCTTCTCCAAACTTCCGCGTATGGTTATAAGGGATAGTCTTGTTTTCCTTCTGAATCAACTCCTGAGACCGGGCAACCGTTCCAGAACCCATAAACAGGGATCCCAGAAGGATTCCAAAAATCACTACGGTCTGCCGGATTGTCCTGCCGGTACCTGGCCGGGCAAGAGCCCTGAACCGGCTTTTTCCGTTTATCAAAGACCAGAACATACCGAAAACAAGCATAAAGTAACCGAGATAGGTTACAATTGTTCCTGGTGAGTCATGGTTAACGGACAATATGGTTCCCATTTCATCCGGATCGTAGGAAGACTGATAGAACCGGTATCCCTGATGTTTTAAAATATTGTTCATGTAAATCCTGAAGGGCTTTTCCATGTTGTTATCCGGATCAATGAGGGTTACTTCACTGGCATAAGAAGAGGGGCTGTTGGATCCGGGATACCGTTCCAGCTGGAAATCTTCAAGACGGAGGGAAAATGGAAGGGTAATGATTGACTTGCCATAGGAGAGGTACAATGTATCGCCATTCATGTTCACAGCCGTGGTCTCTCCCGGACGGTTTATGGGATTCTTAACGACCGCTCTTTTGGTTTTTCCCTTTCCGGAAATACTGAATACAGACACATCGGTTGCGGTACTGAAGGATTCTGCCGGTGCAGAGACCCATTGGGTTTTTGCCCTATCATACATTCCCTGGAGAACCAGCTGAATTCCACCTACAGCATATATTTTTCTTTTTTCAAGCGGATGATACCGGTCCTTTTCCAGTGTTTCCTCCTGGCTTCCCATCATGGAACTGGTTGCTGCATCCTGGGGAAACCGGATGGACAAAAGGGAATCCCTGTATCGAACGGAAATTTTCCCCGCTTCACTATCCGTATTAAAACCGATGGTAGCTTCACCTATCGTTTTTGTTTCCCCCTCAAACAGGATTATGGGTTGCCTGTACTCTCTACCGAACGCAATCAGGGAGACAACCGGTTTTCCGTTGGGATCAGGGACGGGTGACTCCACTGCATTGGGAATCGTCTCTTCCAATCGAATGGTGTATCTGGTACCATTCAATTTCAGTGTTCTTGAAAATTCTTTATTGGAATAACCAGGCAACCGGGTATCTATCCGGCACATTTCCTCTTCCACACCGGGGGTAACTCCCGCCATCAAGTAGACATTCTGTGAAAGGACCCGATTTGTTTGCATGCTCTCCCGTATATGCATGCTTCCTTCGAATCCGAAGTAGCGGGTTAATGCTGAGCCCGCCAGAATAACGAGTAACGAAAAATGGAATAAAAAAATGGAAAACTTCTGCCGGACATACAGCTTGAGCCGTATGATTCTTCCCGTAAGGTTAATTGCCAGAACCAGTAACAGCAGTTCAAACCATTTTGCATTATAGACAGCTATTCTTGCAGCAGTTGATCCATAATCATTCTCGATAAACGTTGCCGTAGCAATGGATGCCGCAAATAACAGGATCAACGTTCCCATCACATGGGAAGAAAACAAGACATCAGCAACTTTCCTCATACCCAGTTCGTATTGTTATATACTTATTCTTGCAGCATATTTTTTTATTGTTTCCCATGCACGGACAACATGTTGTTCCGTAACATTGGTTTGTGCAATGACCATTCTCAGTGTATACTTTCCATTCAATTTTGTATGGGTCAGGTATAGTTTCCCGGAATTGTTCAACTCCTGCAAGAGTTGTTCATTGTAATGATTGATAGTTTTTTCATCCTCAATTCCGGCGGGTTTAATCCGAAAGCAGACGGTATTCAATGGTACCGGAGCCATTAGTTCAACCTCTTGATCCTCGAGTATCATCTCCTTAAATTTCCTTGCCAGTGCCAGGTGAAGCTGAACTTTTTCCTGCAATCCTTTTACGCCGAATTCCCGGATAACGAACCATAATTTTAATGCCCTGAACCGTCTTCCGAGGGGGATTCCCCAATCCCTGTAATCATTTACCATTCCTCGTGTCCGGGTTTTCAGGTATTCCGGTAAAATTTCAAATGTTCTGATCAGTGTTTCCGCATCACGGACAAAATATGCCGAACAGTCAAAATTGGTGAACATCCATTTGTGGGGGTTGAAAACAAAGCTGTCGACCGATTCGATCCCCTCTATCATCCAACGGTATTCGGGCAATATCAGGGCTGTACCGGCCATGGCTGCATCGACATGAAGCCATAGTTGGTGGTTCTTACAAATGCTTGATACCTCTTTCAGGGGGTCAATTGATGTGGTGCCTGTGGTTCCGATTGTAGCAACCACACAGAGCGGTACCTTCCCCTGTTTCTTATCATAAACAATGGTCTTATCCAGGTTTTCCGGTACGATCCGGAATTCCCTGTCAACCGGAATTTTGACCAGGTTATGTTTTCCAAAGCCTGCAATTTTAACTGCCTTCTCAACCGAAGAGTGCGTTTCTGTTGAGCAATAGATTCTAAAATCAGGCTGATTCCCGAAACCCCGGTCATTGATCCCATAATCGGTAAATTTCTCCCGGGCTGTAATCAAAGATGCCAATGTTGCTGTAGATGCCGTATCCTGAATCACACCCTGAAATGTCTGGGGTAATCCAATCATGCCGGCAAGCCATTTCATGATTTTTTCTTCCAGTTCTGCAGCGGCAGGAGAAGTTTCCCAGATCATACACTGGGCACCCATACAGCTGGTGATCATCTCAGCCAGCAGGGATGGATAACTGGAATTTGCCGGGAAATAGGCAAAGAAGTTCGGGCTTTGCCAGTGTGTCATGCCCGGCATGATGACCCGGTCAAGATCATTCATAATGTGGTCCACCGATTCACCATTTTCCGGAGGTGTATCCGGAATCTGACTGAATATATCTCCCGGTGATACCGTTGATTTTACCGGATAGGTTTCAATGCTTTCCAGGTAATCAGCCATCCAGTCGACTACCTTGTGAGCATGTACACGAAACTCTTTTCTTTTCATGGTTTTTCAGTTGAAAGATCGTTGGCTATCTGAATGATGCGGTTAATGTCGATATCCTTAATGCATTTGAAATGTTTTTTCGGGCATTTTTCAAATCCAATTTTTGAGCAGGGTCGGCATGATAAACCGGGGACCTGAACAATTACCGATTCCGGGTCAGGGTAGTATGGAAACATGCCAAATTCCGGTATGGTGTTTCCCCAGATGGAGATAATCTTCTTCCGGAAAGCAGCAGCGATATGCATCAACCCGGTATCATGTGTAATAACAAGGATAGCTTGTTGCACAAGAGAGGCTGACTGGTTAATGGCATACATACCACATGCATTATAGATGGTGTTCCCGGCTTTTTCTGCAATCTCACATCCGGTTTCTCTGTCTTCTTTTCCTCCCAGCAGAACAACCGGTTTATCAACCTCTTTACAGATCCCGAAAATTTTTTCCGCTGTCAGCTTTTTTGTAGTATGTAATCCGCCGATGGCAAAAGCAATGTATCCTTTTCTGAATTCCACGGGTAAGCTTTCCGGTTTAACGATATCTTCCTCCGGGATGAAATAATCGAGCCCCCGGTTATCGTTTTTCACATCAAACAACCGAACTGTTTTCAGGTACCTGTCAACAATATGCCTGTCAGGCAGCCGGTTGATTTTCAGGTTTACCAATAACCACTTTTGTACATTCAGTTTGGGAAACGAAAAGGATAGTGTCCTGATCCTGGATTTCAATAAAGCACTTCTCAGGTTATGATGGAGATCAATGATATAATCAAAATGTTCATTTTTCAATTCCCTGATCAGTGCATTCAGGTTTCCGGAGAAGGAATGAATCTGGTCAATATAGGGATTGTTACTGATGATGGGGACAAACTGTTTTTTTGTGACGTAATGTATTTTGGCGCCATCCACCTGAGTTTTCAGACATCGTATTACCGGTGTAGTAAGTACAATATCGCCGATAGAACTAAAGCGAACAACAAGGTATTTTACCACAACATTTGAGTTTACATTCCTGGATTCAGGAGTCGAAATGAAAGATTACCCTTCTGGAGGGGCTATGCTTTTAAAGAACATCAGCAATCCAAGCCAGTATTCAAAAGAGGAGCTGTTCGATTCCCAGAGCGCTTTTGCTCCATATCCGCCTTCGTCACTTTCAGGAACAAAAATGGTTTTTTTGTCATCCGGCACCAGGGCAAGAAGATCAGCGAGATAGGGTTCTTCCCGTTTCATCCCGGCTGCAAAAACGGGTTTTTGATAATCATCCAGCTGCTCACGCACATTAAAATCTGACGAAAAGAATTCACCCGGACTAAAGGCAATAACTGCTTCAACATTCGGATGGTCTTTCCCGATAATCAGGCTCAGTGATGCTGAGAAAGAACTTCCAAAGAGCACTACGTTTTTGCCGCTCTTCTCATAGGCATAGGCTATAGCAGCTTCAATATCTTTTTTACAATCACTCAGGTCATTTGAAACAGCGAGCTCTTCCGCCCTCCGGGCTGTTTCATTCTGAACATAGCTCTCTTCTTTTCCGGATCGCAAATCGACAGCCAGGCAATTGTACCCAAATTTTGTCACTCTACCGGCTATTTCATGAAATTCTCCTCTGCTTGATCCATTCTGATGAAACAACAGGACATAACGATTTGTCTTGTTCAATTCATACAGGTCTGCTGTGATTTCCAGTCCATCCGCTGCCTGAAAGGACACTTTTTGCTGGCTAAATGAAAGGATAGACAGGCAAAAAAAGGCAATGCCGCAATAAAATGATTTCATTCCCTCTGAGATTCTGAAAGGATAACTATTTTATTTTTCTTGACTTCTATAACGCCTCCCTCGATATCAAAAAAATCCTCCTGATCCTGTTGATTGATCACTTTGACGGTCCCCTTTTTCAGAGAAGAAATAATCGGGGCATGGTTTTTCAGAATCTCAAAAGAACCTTTTGTTCCGGGAACCTGAACCAGTTTTACTTCTCCGGTAAACAGTTTCCGATCGGGGGTTATTATTTCCAAAAACATGATTCACAAGCATTTTCTGGATTTGCTCACAAAGCTATCTGACAGTAAAAGGAGCATATCCATTATTTTGAATCGGATAACAATTTCTTTCCTTTCTCGATTGCCTCTTCAATGGTGCCCACCATCATAAACGCAGCCTCCGGGTATTCATCCACTTCTCCGTCTATTATTTTATTGAATCCTGCGATGGTATCTTCAATGGAGACGAGTGCACCAGGCACTCCGGTAAATTGTTCGGCAACATGGAAGGGTTGCGAAAGGAATCGCTGAACTCGCCTTGCCCGGTGGACAGCCTGTTTATCCTCTTCCGACAATTCATCCATTCCAAGAATTGCGATGATATCGGTAAGCTCTTTATACCGTTGAAGGATCTCTTTCACCCGTTGTGCTGTTTGATAGTGCTCCATGCCAACGACGTCCGGAGTGAGTATTCGTGATGTTGAATCCAGGGGATCGACTGCTGGATAAATGCCCAGTTCTGAAATTTTCCGGCTCAAGACAGTAGTGGCATCCAGGTGGGCAAAGGTCGTTGCCGGAGCAGGGTCAGTCAGGTCATCTGCAGGCACATAGACTGCCTGTACAGAGGTGATGGATCCATGTTTTGTGGATGTAATCCGCTCCTGCATTTCCCCCATTTCTGTTGCAAGGGTTGGCTGGTAACCAACGGCTGATGGCATCCTCCCAAGCAAGGCTGAAACTTCGGATCCTGCCTGGGTAAAGCGGAAAATATTATCCATAAAGAAGAGGATATCCCGTCCTTCACCCTCTTTATCCCCATCCCTGAAGTATTCAGCAACAGAGAGTCCCGAAAGGGCTACACGGGCCCTGGCTCCGGGGGGTTCATTCATCTGACCGAACACCAAGGCCAATTTGGACTCTTTGAGTTTATTCATATCCACCTTGAAAAGGTCCCAACCTCCCGCTTTCATGTCCTTCATGAATTCCTCTCCATAGGTAATCACACCCGCTTCTAACATCTCCCGTAACAGATCATTTCCTTCGCGGGTCCTTTCCCCCACGCCAGCAAAGACAGAAAGTCCTTCATAGGCTTTGGCTATGTTATTGATCAATTCCAGGATAACGACTGTTTTTCCAACTCCTGCCCCTCCAAAAAGTCCGATTTTACCCCCTTTTGAATAGGGCTCTATCAGGTCAACCACTTTTATCCCTGTATAGAGAACCTCTTTTTCAACCGATAACTCTTCATATTTGGGCGGTTTTCTATGAATGGGATATCCCGTTTTCCTGTCCAGTGGGCCAATGCCATCAATCGGTTCCCCGATAACATTCATCAGGCGGCCTCTGATCTGTTCACCAATGGGCATCTTAATCGGATTGCCGGTAGCCACCACCTTCATCCCCCGTTGCAATCCATCGGTAGAATCCATGGCGATTGCCCGGATGGTGTTTTCTCCAATGTGTTGCTGGCATTCCACAACAAGGATCTCCCCATTCTCATGTTTGATCTCAAGCGCATCCATGATATTGGGTAATTCTGAGCCTTCTCTGTCAAACGTTACATCGACAACAGGCCCGATCACCTGACAAATTTCACCAATATTCTTTGACATCTACGTTATGATTTAAAAAACATATAGTCTATACCATTACAAATTTAGTATTTTTTATTAGTTTAACTACCTCTATCA
>CAZTES010000060.1:0-2089 GCA_964612275.1 uncultured Rikenellaceae bacterium | reverse complement strand
ATAGTCTATACCATTACAAATTTAGTATTTTTTATTAGTTTAACTACCTCTATCAGGGAAGGGCCAAAAATGAAAATAAATATGCATCGATTGTTCATGATAGCCATCGTACTAATCCCTTGTTCATTGTACGAAACCCATGCGCAGGATATTTACCTGGGCGGTGGTGCAGCAATAGCAGATGGGTATACCTATCAAGGGGTTAACACGGGAATACCAGGATTCTTTTTACGCGGCTCATACCCGTTTGCTGATTTCCTGGAGGTCAGTTTTTCGACCACCCTTTTTCTTCCCAACAAGGAATATCTGGCAGTAGACGAAGGCGAAAGAAGATCGCTTGTATGGATGCTGGATTTCGACCTCCATTATATTTTTTCCACCTTTGGAACACAGTGGTCGTTCTATGCAATGGCAGGCCTTGATGTAAACTTCCTCTCATCAAAGTACCTTGGAAATGAGACATTCCCAAACGACTATTCCGATAACTATCCGGGATTCAATGCCGGGATCGGTTCCGGATACAAGGTGAGCCAGCGAAGCATCCTGTTCGCTGAAATGAAATATACCCTGGGAAAATTTCATCAATGGTCCCTTGACATCGGTTTCCTGTTCAATATTGAGGGACTGATTAAGAAGTGATCGTTGTGTCTATTTTTCTCTGTCGAGTAAAGATAATGCCAGCTTTCTCAACTCCTCTTTCCTTGTCTCTTCCACGTGAACTACCGCAAGCTTGCTGTTCGCCTTGCTGAGATAGCGATTCACCATTTCATGGGTTTGTTTTTTTATGGCAAACTGATGGTAGACGGTTTTTACTGAATGGATCTTTTCTTTCCTTTCCAAATCCTGGTCATTCATCAGGTTGATAATTTTCTCCTGTGTTTTCTTATCCGCCATCTCAATTGTTTTCACAAGCAGATACGTCTTCTTATTCCCCACGATATCCCCCCCTATTGATTTCCCAAAGACTTCCGGATCGCCATATACATCCAACAGATCATCCTGAAGCTGGAATGCCATGCCAAGATTTTTCCCGAAGGCGTACATGTTATCCGCGTCCGAAGGGGAAGCTCCTCCAACAATCGAGCCGATCTTAAGGGAAGCACCCATCAATACAGCTGTCTTTAATTCAATCATTTTCAGGTACTCAGACTCAGTCACTTTATGTTTTAATTCAAAATTCAAGTCGTATTGCTGCCCCTCACAAACCGCCTCAGCTGTCCGGGTAAAAATTTGAATGAGGTCGTTTATTATTTCCGTTCTGGTCTGAATCAACTGTCCATAGGCAAGAAAGGCCATTACATCTCCTGAAAGAATAGCAATATTCCGGTTCCATTGTTTATGTACGGTAGGGTGGTTCCTTCGGAGGAGTGAATCATCCATGATATCGTCATGAAGCAGCGTGAAATTATGAAAAATCTCTATTGCCAGTGCGGGATGAATGGCTTCATCGATCCGATCCTTAAACAGGTTACATCCCATGATCACCATGCATGGGCGCAGTCGCTTACCTCCGATAGAGAGTGTGTACCGTATCGGATCATACAACTCTGACGGTTGGGTTTTTAAAACAAGGTTTAATATGGCTTTGTTTACCATATCCCTTGTGGTATCCAATGTTAGCATAGGAATAGTTTATCAAGCTAAAGATAGTAATGATCTGCTATTTTAAAAAAATGGAAGGATTTGGGCATTGATCGGGAAAAGTGTAATTTTAACCAAACAACATCTATTGAACGGACATGATGCAACAGGAAAAAATTCGTTGTTTTTTACCCGGAAAACTCTTCATTACCCTGCTTCTGGGGTTACTCTCAACCTACTCTTTTTCACAGGGTGATGAACCCACATTAAAAAACAATTCCGCCTTTAACCGGGCTCTATCACAGAGTGCTTCAAAGAAGATAAGCAAAGTCGGGAAACACTTCAAAAAAGCCGCGTTAACCATGGATAAGGCAAAAAATTATGAACGGCAAATAAGCGATATTCAGGTTAATTCACGACGGGCGCAAACACGAAAAGTCTCAAAACTGGAAGAGAAGAAGATGCAGAAGGAAATTGAGGCCTTTTATATCTATCAGCAGGCGCACAA
>CAZTES010000059.1:0-16890 GCA_964612275.1 uncultured Rikenellaceae bacterium | reverse complement strand
CCATGGTAAATCCAAGACCCATTCCCAACCCATCGACAATAGCTGAGACCAGGTTGTTCCGTGAAGCATATGCTTCTGCCCTCCCCAGGATCAGGCAGTTGACAACAATCAGGGGTATAAACAGTCCCAGTTCATCAAACAGGTCGGGCAGGTAAGCCTGCATACTCAGTTCAACAATGGTGACAAAAGAGGCGATGATCACAATGAAGGTCGGGATACGGACCTTATCGGGTATCCAGTGCCTGATCACAGAAACCACGAGGTTAGAACTCACCAGTACAAAGGTCGTTGCTAATCCCATTCCCATGCCATTGATGGCCGAATTGGTAACCCCAAGGGTTGGACAAAGCCCGAGGAACAGGACAAAAACGGCATTTTCTTTAAAGAACCCTTTTGTGAAGTTTTTCCATTGTGTCATTGTTTACCTCCTCCCATATAGGTGTTATATGCGCGGACCACTGCATCACAGAAAGCCCTGGAACTGACTGTTGAGGCAGTGATTGCCTGAACGTCCCCTCCGTCCTGTGTCACACTGATCGTGAAATCCATTGGATTTTCCCCCTGAAACTGGATGCTGAAATCGGATTTCTTTTTATCCATTTTATCTCCTAACCCGGGTGTTTCTTTGTGTTCAAGCACCGCAATATTGTTTATGGTCCCGTCAGGCAATAAGCCAACCATTAATTTGATTTCTCCGCTGAATCCGCTCGTGGTAAATGTTTCTACGGCTGTGCCAACCAGTTCACCGTTCATCATTCCCGGGTAGAAATAGAGTGTATCTCCATCGGCTGCCAGTTTATATGAATCCGAGAAGGGATTGTTATCGTATTCGGGCAGCACCTCCATGATGGCTCGCATTCGTTTAGCCAGCCTTGCAGCTTCAATGGGCTTTTTGGTCAGGGCATAGACAAATCCCAGCGCTGACGAGGCAATCAGTGTAACGAAGAACAGGGTCAGTACCATGTTCCTGAATGTTGATTCAACTTTACTCATAATCGATCTTCTCCCCAAATCGTTTTGGTTTCACGTACCGGTTTATTAATGGCACAAACGCATTCATGATGAGGATAGCAAATGAGACGCCTTCCGGGTACGCTCCAAAAGCCCTGATCAATACGGTGATAATGCCAATCCCTATCCCGAAAATCCACATGCCTGCCGGGGTCATCGGTGATGTTACATAGTCAGTAGCCATGAAAATGGCACCAAGCAATATTCCTCCGCTTAAAAGATGAAACAGGGGATCCGCATATTTTTCAGGGTTCACCAGCCATAATATACCGGTAAACAGAACGACTGTCAGCATAATGGATACCGGGGTATGCCAGGTTATGATTTTTTTTACCAGTAAATAGGCCATGCCAAGCAATAGGGCAATGGCAGCCATTTCACCGATTGACCCGCCAATGTGGCCATAAAACAGCTCCTTATAGCCGGGAAGGTCTTCGATAATTTGTGACATCTGATCACCGTTGCGAAGACCTTCCTTCAAGATCCCGAGTGGTGTGGCGCCCGTAACCGCATCTGCATAACTGGTTTTGAATCCCAGTGGCAAAGGCCAGGTTGTCATCTGGACAGGAAATGAGATCAGCAGAAATACCCTCCCAACAAGTGCAGGATTGAAGGGATTGTTCCCCAATCCGCCAAAGGTCATTTTTCCAACTCCGATCGAAACAACAGCACCAAGAATGATAATCCAGATTGGCAGGTTGCCTGGAAGGTTGAATGCCAGGAGAAGTCCGGTAACAATTGCCGATCCATCCGTGATGGTCAGATCCCCTTTTATCAGGAATTTTTGAATCAGGAATTCTGCGATAAGACAGCTGATCACGGACACCAGTGTAACAACAATGGCTCCCCATCCAAAATAAAATACCGAACAGAATAAGGCTGGAGTCAGCGCGATGATCACCCCGAGCATGATCTTTTTTACGGATTGTTCTCCAAAAACGTGAGGTGAAGGTGCTACGGTAATTAACTTATTCATGTTCTTATGCCTGTTTTTTATCCAAGGATCTATTTGCACAACATTCGTTTCCGGCGATCAATTTCTCCTTGTATTGATCATTTTTCCAACGCTTGTTTTGCCTAATCTGATATAATCCAGTAACGGTCTGTTCGAGGGGCAGATATAAGAACAGGAGCCACACTCGATACAGTCCATAATGTTGTTCATCTCCAGCTCGTCCAGCATCTCTTTCTGTGCCATGGCCATCAGCAAGTAGGGTTCAAGTCCCTGTGGACAGACAGAGATGCATTTTGCACATCGAATACAGGGTTGGATTTTTTTTCTTTTTGACTGGTTTTCCGACATTAACAGGATACCGGTTGTTCCCTTAACAACCGGTACATCGGTATTGGACAATGCTTTTCCCATCATTGGTCCCCCTGAAATGATTTTGCCTGTGTCTTCGGGAAGTCCCCCGGCAGCTTCGATTAATTTTGAAACAGGAGTTCCAATCCTGACAAGATAATTCGAGGGGTTCTGCAATGCATATCCGGTAACCGTTACAACCCGTTCAATCAACGGTTTATTTTTCTGAATGGCTTCATATACTGCGAATGTAGTTCCAACATTGTGGACAATTGCTCCCACATCAATGGGCAAGCCTCTGGCGGGCACCTCCCTGTTGATCAGCGCTTTGATCAATTGTTTCTCACCTCCTTGCGGGTATTTCACTTTCAGGGGGTGGACAGTAATCCCGGGCTCTTCTGCAAGGATCTGTTTAAACTGTTTTACTGCATCCGGCTTATTATGCTCAATACCGATCATTGCACGTTTCACGCCCAGAACTTTCATTAAAAGTTTTATCCCGATCACTATTTCAGGGCCCTTCTCCAGCATCAGGCGGTGATCGGACGTAAGATACGGTTCGCATTCCACCCCGTTGATGATCAGTGCATCCGCCTGTTTACCACGGGGTAAGGAGAGTTTTACGTGCGATGGGAAAGTTGCACCCCCCAGACCAACAATGCCGCTTTCCATTATTTTTTTCCGTATCTCTTCCGGGGAAGCAGTCATAACTGGATTAATTTCCGGTGAGCGATCAATCCCATTAATCCATTCATCACCTTCCACTTTAATGATAATGGTGGTTCGTTTATATCCGCTGCTGTCAGGAACTGCATCAATCTTTTGTACTTTCCCGGAAACAGATGAGTGGATGTTTGCAGAAACAAAGCCATGGATGGAAGCAATTACCTGCCCTGTTTTTACCACATCACCCTTTTCAACCTTAACTTCTGCCGGAGCACCGATATGCTGGGATATCGGAATATAAACCTGGTCCGGCAGGGGTAAAACCCGGATCGGTACACCGACTGATAATTTATTCTCCGGCGGATGGACACCTCCTTTATTAAATGTCTTCAGTGCTTCCATTTAATCCATTGCTATTCCTTTTTCAACACATCTTTTGCACGGGGATCCCCGGTTGCTATTTCTTTATTTTTATCCGTTTTTTCGGTTTGCTCAACGTTCTGTTTTCTGGGTGGAAAATTGATCTCCAGAATGGCATTTGTTGGGCATTCCGGAACACATTTGCGGCAAAGCTTGCATTTTTCAGAATCAATGAATGCCAGGTTCGATTCCATTACAATGGCATCATGCGGGCAAATGTTAAAACATTTTTTACATCCTATACAGGCAACCTTACAGTATTTGCGGGCCACACCACCCTTTTCCTCGTTGATACATGAAACATAAATCTTCCGGTCTTTTTTGGCTTTCTTTCTCAATTCAATGATATTCCTGGGACAGGCTTCAACACAGGCACCGCATGCAATGCAATTGTCATCGATGACAACTGGTAAACCGGTACTGGCATCCATATACATTGCATCATAATCACAGGCGTCCACACATTCGCCCAGACTTAGGCATCCATATGGACAATCGGTATCACCGGTGTAGAGTGCAGATGCAATGGAACAGGAGGCTGCTCCGTCATAGAAATTAGTCCGGGGACTGTGTTCAAATGATCCGGAACAGCGAACGACAGCAACAAGCGGATCAGCTGTTACCGGTTCCTTCCCCAGAACAGATGCTACCTTCTCCATTGTTTCATTACCACCGACAGGACAGAAGTACCCTTCCAGGCTATCTGCACCGACCAATGCTTCAGCAAAATTCCTGCACCCGGGATATCCGCATCCACCACAGTTCGCAGCTGGCAAAACATCCTCTACCATATCGATCATGGGATCTTCAAAAACCCTGAAACTCCGCGCAACTACATACAATACAATAGCAGCTACAGCACCAACCGCACTCAATGAAATGATAGTATAGAGTATGATTGCAGACATCTATTTTAGCTTTCTGATGGTAAATGAAAATTCCCTCCTGATTTTATTTCTGAACAGGGAAATGATCAGATAGTATGGGATCAGCAGGGCGAGGGAATATAGGCCTGCGAGGGCTTCGTTATCGGACAATGAAGTGAACAATACCAGGGAGCAAAGGACAATCAGAAATGGAAGAAGGTATCCGAGAAGGAGTGCCTTGTAACCGAGTGATTGTTTCAATACCACCATTACCTTTTCTCCCGTTCTGAAGTTCCCGTCATGCATGACATCAACTGATTTTTCTTCCATTCCGGCAATAGAGCATACTCCCTTAGCATGGCAGGCACTACATGCAGGCTGAGCCGGGAAAACAACACGGGCAGTAGCCCCATTAATATGCTGTATGACCCCCGGGTGTTCTATTGACTTTTTGGTGTGCATCTTTTTAACCATCCGATTATTGTGCACAAATTTAACCATGTTAATAAACTTTCGAACTGCTTATCAGCAAATTTTTATCAGCAAATCGAATTTCACAGTTATCCAAAAGGGATTAACTTATTGCACTCCAGTCGAATTTTCGTTTGGTAAGTTTCTGAATTTGTTTCACCAGGAGTCGGTTTTTCGCTTCCGTAAGCAGTGGATCCGTGTTAAGGATTCGTTCTGCCACATCTCTTGCGTATTGCAGGATTTGTCCATCCTGTCCAAGGTTTGCAATTTTCAGGTCAAAAGGAATTCCGCTTTGCTGGGTTCCTTCGATATCTCCTGGCCCCCTTAGTTTAAGATCCATTTCAGCAATTTCGAAACCATCATTGGTTTGCACCATGGTTTCGATTCTTTTTCTTGCTTCAGACGTTAGTTTTGTTGAGCTCATCAGGATGCAATAGGACTGAGCGGCTCCTCTTCCAACTCTTCCCCGCAGCTGATGGAGTTGTGACAATCCAAATCGCTCGGCACTCTCTATCACCATGACGGATGCATTGGGAATATCCACCCCGACTTCAATGACGGTTGTAGCTATCATAATGTGTGTTTGCCCTGAAATAAAATAGTTCATCGCGATCTCCTTTTCTTCGGATTTCATCCTTCCATGGACAATGCTTACGGCGTATTGCGGTGGGGGAAAATCCCGAATGATGCTTTCATACCCGTCTTCCAGGTCTTTGTAGTCCATTTTTTCAGATTCCTTGATCAGTGGATAAACAATATAAACCTGTCTTCCTTCCATGATCTGTTTTTTCAGGAAAGCAAAAAGGCGCAATCTTTTCGAATCATAATAATGAACCGTTTTGATCGGTTTACGACCCGGGGGCATTTCATCGATCACCGATACCTCAAGATCTCCGTAAAGTGTCATGGCAAGGGTTCTTGGAATCGGTGTAGCTGTCATGATCAGGACGTGTGGGGGTTGCGGATTTTTTTTCCACAGTTTTGCACGCTGGGCTACACCAAAACGGTGTTGCTCATCAATAATGACCAGCCCCAGGTTTTTAAAGATCACGGTTTCTTCAATTAAGGCATGCGTCCCGATCAATATTTGCAATGATCCTGATTGCAGATCTTCATGAATGATTTTGCGTTCTGCCTGCTTGGTCGACCCTGTTAACAGGGCGATCCGTATGTCAATGCCCTTCAGGAATTGAACAATTGTTTGAAAATGCTGCTGAGCGAGGATTTCAGTGGGTGCCATCAAACAGGACTGATACCGGTTGTCAAGTGCTATTAGCATGGTCATCAGGGCTACCATCGTTTTTCCGCTACCCACGTCTCCCTGGAGCAGCCTGTTCATCTGCTTCCCGGATCCAAGATCACTGCGTATTTGCTTTAATACCCGCTTCTGGGCATTCGTCAACTCAAAGGAAAGATTCTTATGGTAAAAACTGTTGAAATAATCACCCACTGTGGTGCATTTATGCCCATGGACCTCTGCCTTCCTGAAATTTTTTTGCTTCAGTAAATTGAGTTGTATGAAGAAAAGTTCTTCAAATTTCAGTCGTGATTGTGACTGTTTAAGCAAATTTGTGTTTTGAGGAAAATGAATGTTTACCAGGGATTCTTCAAGAGGGAGCAGATTCAACTCGTCAATCAGGTAAGCCGGCAGGGTCTCGGCTATTTTCCCATCGATCAGCTGTAACAGGTTGGCTTGGAGCTTGTGTATAACCCTGGAAGTAATGTAGTTATTCTTTAGCTTTTCCGTAGTGTTGTAAAAAGCCTGAAGCGCAGAATAATGCATTTCTTCCAGTTTATCTGCATCTTCTATCTCGGGATGAATGAGGTTAACCTTATTGTTGAACAGACTGGGTTTCCCGAAAATGACATACTTTTTTCCTGGTTTCAGACTCTTCTGGATCCAGGACAATCCTTTGAACCATATCAGTTCGATGGCTCCGGTTTCATCTGCAAAACTGGCAATCAGCCGTTTTGCCCTGCCTCCCCCGGATAACCTGAATCCGGTTATTTGACCCCGTATCTGGATATAGGGTAAATTGCCGTGAATCTCTTTTATCCTGTAAAACTTCGTGCGGTCAATGTACTTGTATGGGAAATAATAGACCAGGTCTTCCAGGGTATGAATATTTAATTCCTTGCCCAGAAGCTGAGCACGTTTTGGCCCTACACCCTTCAGATATTTTATTTCCTGATTAAGAAATTCTCCCATGTTAGCTGAACATAAATGTAGAAAAAAACTTCGAAAGCATGATACACATTCGTGATAAGTGCTGCCTCTAAATGTTATCCAGGGTGCCGCACAACAAAAATTACTACTTTTATGGTGTAATACTATCGTTTGGAATGCGTTACAGGAGAATGCTATATCGCTCTTTTTCACTGCTTACTTACCTGCTGTTCAGCCGGCATAAAAGGGGGCACGGAATCCATTCACCCTTCGTGTACGAATTCATTACCAGAGTACTTCGAAACAAACCTCTGCCTCCGGAATTGGAGCGCATTGAGAGAATCCGTACTGCTCTCCTCCAATCGAATGAATTCATCTGGGTGGATGACTTTGGCTCCGGTGGGCAGGGGAATGCTCAGGAAAAAAAAGCTGTTTCCCGGATTGCAGCAACTGCTTCCACCCGGTGTAAATACGGCAGGTTGCTATACCGGATTTCACGACACTATAAACCGAAAAAGATCCTGGAACTGGGCACTTCACTGGGATTGGGATCCATGTATCTCGGAATGGCAAGCCCGGATTCGGAGATACTGACCGTTGATGGATGTGAAGCATGCTCAAGAATTGCAGCGGGAAATTTCAGGGAACTGGGACTGGATAACATCAGGATATGGAAGGGTACGTTTGACAACATTCTGCCTGAATTATTGAAAAAGCTATCCTGGATCGACCTGGTTTATTTCGATGGTGATCACAGAAAGGATCGGTTGTTACACTATTTCGAAACAGCATTACCCTATACACGCAATGAATCCGTCTTTATCGTTGATGATATTCACTGGTCGGCGGATATGGAGGTGGCCTGGGAACAGATCAAAAAACATCCAAAAGTAAAGGCTACCGTGGACCTTTTTCAGATGGGAATCGTTTTTTTTAAAAAAGAGCTTCAGAAACAGAATTTTCTGGTAAGATTTTTGTGAAATGATCACTTCAGAAAAAAAATCATTTCAATCTTCAATTTTTATGATTTAATCATTTAACTTCGTACGCTTTAAAATAAACGATTTAAAAAATGGACTATATTATTAATTTACGGCAGATCGTAAAAAACTATTACGTAGGGACAGTCGTTGTGCGGGCACTGCGATCCGTTACTCTGGATATATCAAGAAATGAATATGTAGCTATCATGGGGCCGTCAGGATCCGGTAAATCCACCCTGATGAACCTGATCGGTTGCCTGGACACACCAACAAGTGGTGAATATATTTTGAATGGCAAAGCGGTCAGTCAGATGGAAGATAACCAGTTGGCTGAAATCAGAAACATGGAGATCGGTTTTGTATTCCAGACATTCAACCTGTTACCCAGATATACTGCCCATGAAAATGTGATGTTACCCCTGATTTATGCGGGTGTTTCAAAACATGACCGGGTAAAACGGGCTGAAGAAGTGCTGGACAGTGTAGGATTGGCCGATCGTATCACACACAAACCAAATGAACTTTCCGGAGGGCAGCGTCAGCGGGTAGCCGTAGCCAGGGCATTGGTCAATCATCCATCGATTATCCTTGCCGATGAACCGACCGGGAACCTGGATTCGAAAACTTCAATCGATATCATGAACCTGTTGAATGAGATTCATTCCAAGGGGAATACTATCATTGTGGTAACCCATGAAGAAGATATTGCCCGGCGGGCTCATCGGATCATCCGGTTGATGGATGGCGAAGTCGAATCCGATACCTTTAATAAAATCACTGAAAAAGCGGATCAATAGGCTATCCGGTCTAAATAACAATTATGAAGATTTATACCAGGAGGGGTGATAAAGGTGAGACATCGTTGATAGGAGGGAACCGTGTGCCAAAACATCACGAAAGGATTGAGGCGTATGGCACTGTGGATGAGCTTATTGCCCATATCGGACTGATCCGGGATCAGGAACTTAAGGAGACCATTAAGGAGTACCTGCTGAAAGTACAGGATCGGCTAATGATCTGTGCAGCATTATTGGCTGTGGATAATGGCACCCAAAATTTCTCGTTACCTGAAATAGAGCAGGAAGATATCCAATCACTCGAACATGAGATCGACCGGATGGAGCAAGGACTGGTCCCCTTAACATCCTTTCTTCTTCCCGGAGGACATCCGACCGTTTCGATCTGTCACATAGCGAGAAATGTTTGCCGCAGAGCTGAAAGAAATGTATCGAAAATTAAGTCGGGTCCCATCAATCTGGATCTGGTTTTTCAGTACCTGAACAGGCTTGCAGACTACCTCTTTGTTTTATCCCGTACGTTATCAAAAGATTTGAATATCGCTGAAAATCAGTGGAAACCGCGCCTTAAGAAATAAAAATCAAGAGTTCCCTGTTTTTTTAATTTATTTTTTATATTTGCGAAAATTATAAAACAGCTTTTTTGTTCCTTGTTACTATAAACATCATTACATGTATTGGACACTTGAACTAGCTTCTAAGCTCGAAGATGCTCCATGGCCGGCGACAAAAGATGAATTGATAGATTTTGCCATTCGTTCCGGTGCTCCTCTCGAAGTAATAGAGAATCTTCAGGAGATAGAAGATGAAGGAGATATTTACGAAAGTATCGAAGATATCTGGCCCGATTATCCAAGCAAAGATGATTTCTTCTTTAATGAGGATGAGTATTAATTCCAAAAAAGGGATTCTATCCCTTGCTTTATTTCCACCTGAAAATATCCAATTTCGTTTTTGGCCTTACCTTATCATGCCAGGAAAAACCTTTTAAGATCAATTGATCATCCGTCACTTCTTTCAATGGGTTCAAAATCCCGTCAGGCTTGATTATCATTGTGATTTTGTAGATCTTTTTATCCCGGATATAGATGGTCAGGTTGCTGCTTTCCGCCTGGTTGACACCAACAATTTTATTGTTTTCAATCGCGAAATAGATGGTCTGCCCATTACCAATAACATCGATTTTATATAACGCTCCATCCCGGAAAAAACCGATCATATCTTTCCCTTTAATCTGGTTAAACTTAGTAGAGTCTTCCTGGGAAGCAATAAATGCTGACTGATGCATCTCAATGAAATCAAGTTTTTTGTTTCGTGTATGGATATCAATGAGATCAGCCGATAATTGATTCTCTTCAGACCAGAGAACAGGATCCCGGTGCAATTGTATCACAGAATCGTTGTACGAATAGGAGAGTGAATCACATTTCCCCTGAAGATCTTCTTTGAACAGTTTAACCCTGTAATAGGCACGAAGGACATTATACGATCCGGATGAATCGGGATCTGACCGAAGGGTGTCTGCATGCACGAAGAGTGTATCGGTTTCAGAATATTGTATGAACAATGCACTGTCGGTAATCATTGCCCTTTCGGGTTCTCTGAAGTAAAGGGCATAGTTCCCTTTCAGGATGGTGCTTTGAGTAGAATCATGAACCTCCACATTCTGGAACGCTTTGCCAAATCCTCTTCCCTGGTCATAGTAGAGGGAGTCGCCACGGATAGTCTGTTCCTGCAAAACGATAAATGCATTCTCATTGAACTGGGAAATATCGTTCAATCCATCATACCAACCATTCTCACAATATATGTAACTGCTATCGCCAATGATCTCTGTTTGACCGAAAAAGTATGAAACCTCTGTAGTAGTATAGTAATGGAGGGTGTCGGATAAAATAGTATAGTCCGGGTTCTGAATGATCACACTATCATTGAAGATGAAAAATTCTTCATTCGAATAGTAAAAACCCTGTCCGCTTTTTAGCGTATCCTGCTCGTTATAGATAATTCCTCCGTTAAAGTAATACCCCATTTCGTTGTTCAGGTCATAATCCAGAAAATCGGTCTCAACGGTAGTATTTTTGTCGATCAGAAGGACGTTATTCCTGAATTCGGCTATTCTGATATCTCCCCTGTACATCAGGTGGTCACCATACATATGCAACGAATCACCCTGTTGAATATGCACATTGTTATATGCTTCCACAAGATTCCGGTCATCATATATATAGGCACTATCACAGAAGAGATGGATCCCCTCGTGTTCAAGTTCCACGTTGCCCATTAAACGTTTTATGCTTGTTCCGGTTTTTCTTTCGATCAGGAGACTGTCAGAATTGAGGATCTGAACCCTTGTTTTTTTTTGTGAATAGAGATCAGGATGCTGACCAATGATCAGGATAAACAGTGTAAGGCATATGACCTGGAATCTGCTTCTCATGAAAAGGAATCTGTAACACTACTTAAGCCAGCCTTCACTTGCAAAATTGCATGTTCTGAAGGGTGGGTTGACCTTAATGTAGGTTGTTTTTTGTTTATCCATGATCCACTCCAGGAATTCTTCCTGTTGTTTTTCTGCTTTTGCCATATCATGCAGAATGGCGTAATCCTCTTTGAGGTTAGCCGGGTGTGGATTGGATCGGGATTTAATTTTTACGATCTTAAACACCGTATTCCCCGATTCATCAACGGATTGAAATGATTCTGATATTTCTCCGATTTTTAAATCCCGGATCGCCTGAACAACGGATGGGTGAAGCTGTTCCATTTCAAACTTGGTATTCCCGGTTATGGGATTAATGACTATCCCACCATTAACACTGGACAACTCATCTTCTGAGAAGTATCTGGCAGCCATTTCAAAGCTCAGGGAATCATTTCTGACAAGGTTTGCAAGGCTATCCAGGAAATTCTTTGCCTCAAGGATCTCTTCCGGCTGGATTTTTGGTCTCATGAGGATATGCCGTACATTGATCTGGTCACCCCTTCGTGCAATGAGCTGTATGATGTGAAATCCAAATTCTGTTTCAACAATTGGAGAAACGGTGTTCTCCTTGAGGGAGAAGGCCGCATCTGCAAACTCCTGAACAAAGTCACTCCTGTTTCTGAAACCCAGTTCACCACCTTTTGGTGCTGAACCCACATCTTCCGAATAAAGAACAGCCAGGGTAACAAAACTCTCCCCTTCAATAATCCTTTTCCTGAGATTCAGCAGCTTTTCCCTCACCTCGAATTTTGTCTGCTCCCTGAAGGGGGGATTTTTAACGATCTGGCTTATCATAATCTGAGAGTTGATCAGCGGTAAACTGTCCGGAGGAATACTATTGTAGAAAGACTTTACTTCCGAGGGAGTTATGGTTAATTCACCGGCAATTTCCCGCTGCATCTGCTCGGTCAATAGTCGATCACGTACCAATTCACGGAAATCATCCTTGATCTCGAGAATGGATTTGTTATAATAGGCTTCCAGGTTTTCTGCCGACCCTACCTGACTGATAAACATCTGTAGCCGCCTGTCCAAATCCATTTCAACCTGAGAAGAGGTAACTTCAATGCTGTCAACTTGGGCCTGGTTTAATAACAGTTTTTGAGCCAGCAGGTCTTCCAATACTTCACATCTCAATTGATTCCGGGGGGTTAAAGCCCCCTGTGAGCGGATCTGCAATACCTGGTTTTCAACATCGGATTGTAGCACAATGTTATCCCCGACTACTGCGACAACCTGGTCTACGATTTCCTCTTGTGCCGCACACAACAGAGGCAACAGGATGAAGGGAAAAACCATCGATAATATTTTCATTTTCACTTTTTTCTGGTTTTAGTCGTTATAAACCTCAAATTCTCCCCGATTCAGTGCATCATTGAATATACTGTTTTCTAAATCGATCAGGAATTGAATTTTCCTGTTGTTCAGGATGATTGATCTGATGTTATCGGAAACATATTCAATGGGAGCCGTGGTGGTTTTTAGTCGATATTCCCTGATATTGACAAAATAATGAAAGAGTGAATTCTCGTTCTCAATGTGTGGATTGTACCTGAGAAATCGCTCCTGGTCATTCACCCCAACCGGCAATTCTTTTAGCAACTTGTCAAAGGATATCCAATTTTCATTAAAGTCATCATATTTTTCAGCGAACTGATAGCAATAACTTTCCAGTTCCATCAAGTCTTCACTACGATCGGACTGGTACCAGTTTCTAATCCGTGAGATATTCGGAGCATCTTTGGGTATTTTAACAAACAGCGCTTTAATGATGTTCTCACCGAGGACAAAGTTAGACATGTTGTCATTATAATAGTTCAGGATTTCATCCTCTTTAACCAGCGTGTCTAATTTCTGGTTAATCATCTGTTTTTCATACTGATAGATGATCAGGGAAGATCGCGTCTCTTCAAGCTGGTTGTTTATCTCCATCTGTTGTTCGGGAGAGATATTCAGTTCTGCCCGTTGAAGTAATAGCTGTTTTCTGACCCATTTGTTAATGTAGGTGTCGGATATGGAGGAGCTATCTTCCTGGGACAAACCACGGGTTAGTATTACAGGAAGGTCAGAAGGATAAAGGTGTTTATCACCCACCTTGGCAAGCGGTTCTTCTCTGCCATTGTTATCGTAATTTGTACAGGAGAGCAATAGCAGGACGAACAGTAGGGTAATCATTTGCTTCATTCGGTGCATAGCTTGTAACCGTTAATCATTCAAAAGGTTGATTTTACTTCAGGGCATTTACTATTTCATGATTGATCGTGACCGGGTATTTTGCCCTGAGTTCCCTGATCCATTCCTTTTCGAGGTAATTTTGATAATCCGATGTAATTACTCCTTTCGCTTCGTCGAGTGTTTTTGGTTGATTTCTGATTATCTCATGAACAACCACTATAACGGGCTGTCCGTTCTTCTCTATGATATCTGTGATCCCTTTTTGCCATTTGATGGAATCGATGATCTCATGGTCTCCTTTACTGAAAAGTCCATGTTCAATTTGCAAATAGTGTTTATCCTCATGGTTGAATTTTGCCAGAAAATCTTCATCACGATATCCTTTTCTGGATCGTTTTTTAAGCATGTTGGACAACTCTTTCAGCATGGATCTGTTTTCACAGGTATATATGGATGCATTGACACGGTCTTCCCACAGATAATTGCTTTTATTATTTTTATAGAACTCCTGTAACCCGACACTGTCTAGTACTGCTTTTGACCATACCATTTTATCCATGAGTTCAAAAAGCAGTATCCCGTCGTGGTATTCCTGCATCAGGTACTTGAATTCAGGATACTTCTCTTCAAGGTGTGCTTCTTCGTAGCTCATCAGTTCCTGGTTACTGTATTGTATAAACATTTCATTGATGTATTCCCTGATATCCAATGTACGAACCTTGCCTGGATACTTCCTGATATAGTCCATAAAATCATTTTGGTTGTATGGAATTCCTGCAAAGGAAAAAAGCGGTCCATTCAGGGATGCTGCTTTCCCGGGGTTGGCGAAGTCTGAAAGGAATGCTGGATCGAGCGCTTCATAAAATTCGGCAAGGGCTTCCCCGGAGAGCTTAAAATTGTACTCCTTTTTCAATTGATCAATGAATGCATTTTTCCCGATCAACGATCGGTTATCCCCGGCAATCCATTGTTTAATTTCCGGTTTCAGTTCCTCGAAAGAATCCAATGGTTTCTTATCGATCAGCTTGATAATATGCCAGCCATACGAAGTTTGAATCGGTTTAGATAGCTCACCTGGTTGTTGAAGGTTAAAAGCGGCTTCTTCAAACTCGGGAATCATCCGGCCGGTTCCGAACCAGGGCAGTTCGCCTCCATTTCTTGCCGACCCCTGGTCATCCGAACAGTTCAGTGCCAGGGAATCGAACGGGTTCCCCTGTTTCAGCTTTTCATAGATCATATCGATTTTTTCCCTGGCTTTTTTCAGAACTTCATTATCGGATCCCCGGGGTGTGGCTACCATGATGTGTGCCACTTTCACCTCCCCCCTGGAGGATCTTTTATCACTTACTTTTATAATATGATACCCGAAATTTGTTCTGACGGGCATGGTGATGTCTCCAACATCGGTATTGTAAACAACGCTTTCAAAGGGGTAGATCATACGGAAGGCGGTAAAATAGCCAAGGTTTCCGCCATTTGTCTTAGCCGAGGGATCGTCGGATGCTCCGCGAGCAATGGCTTCAAAGGATTCGCCCAGTTCCAGCCGGTCAATGATCCGCAGGGCTTTATTATATGCCTGGAGTGTATCTTCCGGTGTGGGATTGGATGGAAGCCGTACCAGGATATGACTGGCACTAACCTCGGTTTTCATTCTATCATAGGCTTCCCGGATCAGCCTCTCTGTCGTCTCATTGTCTGTAAGATAAGGTTTTGACAGCTGGTTGCGATATCCGCTCAACTCTTTGAGGAAGGAGGGTATGGTATCCAATCCAAGATTTTCTGCTTCAATTACCTTCAGTTTAAAATTCACGAAAAGCTCCAGGTACTCATCAACCGTTTTCTTATCTAAAATCCCTTCACCGGTATTGTTTTTTTTGTATATCCGTTCGAATTCACCGGCTGTAATCTTGCGGTCACCAATGGTCATTACAATCTCCTCTAATAATTCTTGTCCACTGAGGGTGATTGATAAGCACAGGATCATCCAGGGTAAAAATGTCAATCGTTTCATCTCACTTGGATCTATTATCGTTAAAACGGAATTCCTTCCCGGTTATTATCTGCTGTAATTTGGTGCCTCCCGGGTTATGGTAATATCATGTGGATGGCTTTCAAGGTTTCCGGAGTTGGTTATTCTGACAAACTTAGCTTCTCTAAGCAGTTTCAAATTTTTCGCACCGCAATAGCCCATGCCTGCTCTCAACCCACCGATCATCTGGAAGATGACTTCTGCAAGTGTTCCTTTGTATGGAACCCTGGCAGTGATTCCCTCGGGAACCAGCTTGTTCAGGTCCTCTTCAACATCCTGGAAATACCGGTCTCTGGAGCCCTGCTGCATGGCTTCAAGGGATCCCATGCCGCGGTAGGATTTGAATTTTCGTCCGTTGTAAATGATGGTTTCTCCCGGTGATTCTTCAACCCCGGCAAACAGTGAGCCGGTCATGATGGAATGTGCACCTGCAGCCAGTGCTTTTACGATATCTCCGGAGTAACGTATTCCTCCATCTGCAATGATGGGAACACCCGATCCTTTTATGGCATGGACAACATCTAAGATGGCGGAAAGCTGTGGGATACCCACGCCGGCAATCACCCGGGTTGTGCATATTGAGCCGGGTCCAACGCCCACTTTAAGCGCATCCGTACCTGCATCTACCAGCGCCTTTGCTGCTTCTGCAGTGCCGATATTCCCGACAACCAGATCGATCTCAGGAAATTTTTTCTTCACCTCTTTTATCAACTTCAGCATACCGGCTGTGTGACCGTGTGCAGTATCGATCACGATCGCATCAACATCAGCAGCGATAAGGGCTTCCAACCTGGTAATGGAATCAGAGGTTATCCCAATGGCAGCGGCAACCCGCAATCTCCCCCGCGTATCCTTACAGGAATTGGGACGGTCTTTTGCCTTGGTAATGTCCTTGTAGGTGATTAAACCAATCAGTTTCCTTTTATCATCCACCACAGGAAGCTTCTCAATCTTATACTTCTGAAGAATTTCCGCTGCCTGCGCAAGGTCTGTATTCTGGGTTGTCGTGATCAGGTTTTCATGCGTCATGATCTCATGAATGGGACGCGCATGATTTTGTTCAAACCGAAGATCCCTGTTGGTGACTATTCCAATCAGCCTGTGACCATTATCCACTACCGGGATCCCCCCGATTTTAAACTCATGCATCAGTTTTAAAGCATCAGCCACTGTTCCGTCCTGACCAATTGTAATCGGATCATGAATCATGACACTCTCGGCACGCTTAACCCCCTTAACCTGTTTGGCCTGCTCATCAATACTCATGTTCTTGTGGATAACACCAATACCTCCTTCTCTGGCAATGGCGATGGCTAAAGAAGCTTCGGTTACCGTATCCATCGCAGCAGAAACAATCGGCGTGTTCAATGAAATGTTCCGCGTAAACTGGGTGGTGATGTCAACATTTCTTGGTAAAACATCTGAATACGAAGGAATTAGAAGAACATCGTCGAACGTAAAACCCTCGTATAGTATTTTATCGGCAAGGAATGACATTTGATATATTTTAATTAAAT
>CAZTES010000058.1:3004-17022 GCA_964612275.1 uncultured Rikenellaceae bacterium | reverse complement strand
CTTCGGAAATCAGGTTTCGGATCTCGATGATCTGGTTTGGATCGAGGCCGGAGGTCGGTTCATCCAGGACAAGCACCTCGGGATCATGAATCAATGCTTGTGCCAAACCAACGCGTTGACGGTATCCTTTCGACAGGGCACCGATTTTCTTGTGTTGTTCCGGTTTGAGACCGGTCATACCAATCATTTCCCGGATTCGGGTGCCTGTGCGTTTTCCCATTCTGTACATACCGGCAACAAAGCTCAGGTATTCCCTGACGTACATTTCAGGATAGAGGGGTGTGTTTTCAGGCAGATAACCGAGTACCCTGCGAATTTCGACCGATCTTTCGATTACATCCCATTGGTTAACCAGCACCTGCCCTGAAGTCTGCGGGAGAAACCCGGTGATGATCTTCATCATGGTCGATTTCCCAGCACCATTGGGACCAAGGAAACCAACCACTTCACCCGATTGTATCTCAAAGGAGACATCATCCAGGGCTTTCTGCTTGCCGAAACGTTTTGTTACAGATTTTGCAATGATGGACATGGTAGCGGATAAAGTTTCAACATCCAAAAATAATGAAAATGACAACAAGGTTGCAATTCCTCGCCGGTGAATGACATCCAATGTCGGGGATATTTTTCAAATACACTGTGCGATTTTGAACACTCATGCACACTTCTGGTCGTTTTTAACACAAATTAACAAACCCTTAAATGAAGATTAACATTCTCTGTGTCAATAATATAATAACTTTGGCATAATAAGTGATAATTGGTTTATGAACAGGAGCGATGCGAACAACAGAAGGGCAATAAAATTACAAGATCATGAACATTCATACAATTTTTAAAAGAGTATACAGGATAGCGGGATTACTTCTTGCTGTTCTGTTTTTACCTGTGACATTGGGTGCACAGGATGTTGAGGGTTTACCGGATCGTCTTGAAATGACCTCATTAAAGAAGCTTGTTCTTGGTTTGGACGATGCGAGGAGCAACGGTCGTTATGAGCGAAAGACTTTAAAGAAGATAGATTTCGAGATGTATGTTGAGCGTGAGATTCTTATTGAGCGGTGGATGCATGACAGGGATTTGTGGATACAAAAGGCAAGGGAGACAAACAGTGTATCGTCGCGTGAAGAGACGACCCACAGGGATGGGGTACAGGAATTGCTTGAATCAGACCTGGGAATCTTTGTGAAGACGGAAAAGGAACCAGAGATTAAGCTGGCTAGCTGGATGTATGCAAAGGAATTTATTCAGCATGTCACCACTGAGCCATCGAGCCGGTTAGAACAATGGATGATGGACCGCTCCTATTGGGCGATGAAAAGATAGGTTCATTGATTGGCATTTTTTAATTGGGCTGTCCGGGTTACTGGATGGCCTTTTTTTCATGTCATAGTTTTAATTTTTCAACGAACTTGATATCTTTAGGGCTGTTGAGCAATGAGGCATCTTTCATGCAGTGTTTTGGGTGCCCTGTTCTTCCTTTCGGGTAACTAAAGAGCTCAAACATGGATCAACAGCTACAGATACTTTTGGTCATGGTTATCTACATGACCCTGTTAATCTTATGGGGTTTGTACCAGGGAAGGAAGGTGAAATCCGATGTCGACTATGCCATTGCGGGCAGGCGGTTACCAGGATGGGTTGCTGCTCTTTCTGAACGGGCTACCGGAGAATCCTCCTGGGCTTTACTCGGGTTGCCAGGCGCTGCCTATGCTATGGGTCTTACTGAGATCTGGACTGCTTTGGGGTGTGTTGTTGGCATTGTCACTGCATGGGCTGTGTTTGCCTGGAGGCTGAGGGATATAGCCGAATCCTACCAGGTATCCACGTTCACCGAATTTATTGCCAGGAAACACGGTGAAGTGGGGAAATGGATAAGGATCGTCGGTAGTTTCACCATTGTATTCTTCTTTTTCTTTTATGTTGGAGCCCAGTTTCTTGGAGGCGGGAAAACACTCCACACCATCTTTGATATTGATGCAAACCTCGGTATGTTAATCACGGCAGCCATCATTGTTCCTTATACGATATACGGTGGATTTCGGAGTGTCGTATATACCGATGTGATTCAGGCCATTGTCATGATTATCACCCTGATTATTGGCCCTATTGTCGGTATTATTTACCTTTCTTCACATGCAGAGCTGTTTGCCCAATCGATTCCGGAAGCATTAACCGGTGCAGGACCAAACTACACTTCCCTGACCGGGGCTGCCCGGGGCTTCAGTGCAGGATTGATCGTTGTGGGTGGATTTGCCTGGTTCTTTGGCTACCTGGGGGGGCAGCCACAGTTAAGTATGCGATTCATGGCCATCAAAGATCCCAGACAGGCAAAGAGGGGAAGAAACATTGGTATCGCATGGACCCTCATTGCCTATGTTGGCGCACTGTCCCTGGGATGGATAGGAATTGCGCTGTTCGGACCACAAGGATTGGATGATCCGGAATATGTTATGCCTGCGGTTCTGCTGGAATTGTTTCCACCGGCGATTGCTGCTATCCTGATTACCGGGGCTATCGCAGCGATGATCTCAACGGCTGATTCGCTGCTTATCCTTTCTGCAACGGAAATGTCGGAAAACCTCATTAAACCCTCTTTTGGTAAAGATCTGGATACTGGAAGGATTGTTGGATTACGCAGGTCACGCATTGTTACAGCTTCGCTTGCCGTTATAGCCCTTGCCCTGGCATACGTCTCTCCCTCCCGATTGATTTTTACACTGGTAAGCTATGTCTGGGCTGGAATTGGATGTACTTTTTCCGTGGTGATCATTTTTTCTCTCTTCTGGAAACGATTTCATGGCCGGGCTGTCCTTGCGACCATCATTACCGGCATGCTGTTTACTATATTCTGGATGAGTGCTGGATTTGAGCAGCATTACAGGGTAACGGAAGAGAACCTTTCATCCCTGGTGGAGGCAGAGATCCTCACCGAAGAACAGGCGTCGGGTTTTGTTGATTTGCTGGATCAGAAATATATCAGTGTAACAAAATTCGAACGGATCCTGGAGGAGAAGTATACTGAAACGGCAAAGAAACGGGTTGTTGAAGAGAACCTGCCACTACTGGTTACAACCTTTACACAGAAAGGGTTAACAGCCAGATTATTTACTTTTATTGTTGCTCTTGCCACGGCAGTGCTGACCACTTACCTGATCCCCAAAAAAGAATAAATTCATTAATTGTCCCTGAATCAGGGAGTGGGGTTATCCATACATGTATTGTGCAACCTTGGCGAAATTTGCTTTTGGATTGATGCACATTACCGGTATATGAGAGCTGTTCGCGATGATATATTGTTCATGAGCTCCCACCACATAATCACTGAAATTGATATTTTTAGTGGTCATAATGATGACCAGGTCAATGTTCTTATCCTGTGTAAACTTGATGGTATCTTTGGCAAAATTCCCACTTTTTTCAATCGTATGGATTTCATAGTCGATTCTGTTTTGAATCAGGAATTTGATGGCGAAGTTCAGGTTCACTTTTTGTTTTTTCAACAACGACTTATCCTGTGTTGCGGCCTGCAGGATATGAATTTTTGAATCGAAATATTTACTCATGAATATGGCCCAATGCAATTTTTCCTTCTGCTCCATTTTAAAATCGATCGGGAAAAGAATATTTTGATATTTTGACATATCCTTCGGTTGATCCTGCACTACAATGAACGGAACTTTAGATCCAGCGATTACTTTCAGAGCCCAGCTTCCGGTAATTTTCTGCATTCCCTTCATACCATGTGTTCCCATGATGACCAAATTTGCCTGTATGTCCGATACATACTTGGAAATTGCATTGAAAATGTTTCCCTGCATGATAAATGAATCGACCTTGACATTATAGATACGCTCTGTCTTTGCCGCAATTTCATTCAGCTGGTTTGTTACTTTTTCTTTTTTCGCTGTATCCAGCTTTTTGTCGACAATGTGCAATATCCGCAATTCGTTGTCCACCATCTTTGCGATTTTAACCCCGTGAACCAATGCGTTCTCAGCAATTTTAGTAAAATCCCAGGGTATCACAATCAATTTACTATCCTTTTCCATTTCAGTTTTTTTAAAACAGTGGTTGCAAAATTACTTAATTTTTTATTTTTTAAAAATGTATTATTATAACGATGTATTTCGAATCTTAGTGTTTAGAACCGGATTGATCGGAGATGACAACAGGTTTTCATTTGACCAATTATCTGGATAGTATGCACTTCAGATATGCAGTAAAAAGCAAAAAAAAACAGCACGTTTTCGCCATTTACTCATTTCGGGCAAAGGGGCAAACCGGAATCCTCTTTCTTTGGCGGCTTCAAAAATCAGGCCAAAAACAGGAAGGGGTGTTTATAAATGGATTTAAATTGAGTTTGTTAGTTCAAAAACCTTATTTTTACACTTCATTTTCAAGTATAATACGATATGATAAGGAGCAGGAACAAGGTTAAAGAGTTACTGGACTCGAAAGATTATGGTAAAGAGGTTCATGTTAAAGGGTGGGTTCGGACCAAGAGGGGAACCAGTCACGTAGCCTTCATTGCACTGAACGATGGTTCGGTAATCCATCATATCCAGATTGTGGCAGAAATCTCGAAATTTGATGAGGCGTTCATGAAGAAGATCACGACTGGATCCTGTATTGCGGTAACCGGTAATTTGGTGGAGTCGCAGGGAAAGGGCCAGCAAGTAGAGATTCAGGCAAAGGATATTGAATTGTACGGGACGGCTGATTCGGAAGTCTACCCGTTGCAGAAAAAGGGACACTCGTTGGAATTCCTCCGGGAGATTGCGCATCTGAGGCCAAGGACCAATACTTTCGGGGCTATTTTTCGCATTCGCCATGCCATGTCGTTTGCTATCCATAAATATTTTAACGATCATGGGTTCGTCTATCTTCATACTCCCATTATTACCGGTTCGGATGCGGAAGGAGCCGGGGAAATGTTCAGGGTAACAGTGCTGGATGATGTCAATCCGCCAAAAAAGGATAATGGATCGGTAGATTACCAGAAAGATTTTTTCGGAAAAGAAACAAACCTCACCGTTTCCGGTCAGCTGGAGGGGGAAATTGGTGCCCTCGCCCTTTCCGAAATTTATACGTTTGGGCCTACATTCAGAGCGGAAAACTCAAATACGCCCCGACACCTTGCGGAATTCTGGATGATTGAACCCGAAATGGCATTTTATGATATCGATGATAACATGGACCTCGCAGAAGATTTTTTAAAATTCCTTGTGCGTTATGCGTTAGACCATTGCCTGTCGGACCTCGAATTCCTGAATAAAATGTACGATAAAGGGTTGCTTGACCGATTGAGAAATATTCTTAAATATGATTTCGTACGCATGGGATACACCAAAGCGGTTGACCTGCTGCTGGCATCTGGGCAAACGTTTGAATTTCAGGTAAAATGGGGCATGGATCTGCAGGCTGAGCATGAACGGTATCTTGTTGAGCAAGAGTTTAAACGCCCCGTGATCCTTACCGATTATCCAAAAGATATTAAAGCTTTTTATATGTGGCAAAACGAGGATGGAAAGACAGTCAGGGCAATGGATGTGCTGTTCCCAAAGATCGGGGAAATTATCGGGGGGTCGCAGCGGGAAGAGCGGTATGATAAACTTTATCAACGAATACAGGAATTAAAGATCCCCGAAAAAGATCTTTGGTGGTATCTTGAAACACGAAAATTCGGTACTGCCCCGCATAGTGGATTTGGATTGGGTTTTGAGCGACTTATCCTTTTTATTGCGGGAATGAGCAATATCCGGGATGTGATTCCTTTTCCAAGAACCCCGAAAAATGCAGAATTTTAATCTGCCAACGGTTTGTTATGTTAAAACAGAAGTTACAACAGAAATTATTACAGAAATTATCTCCGCAGCAGATCCAGATGATCAAGTTGCTTGAAATACCCACCATTCAACTTGAACAACGAATCAAAAAGGAACTGGAGGAAAATCCTGTATTGGAGGAGGGGCATGAAGATGAACCGGAAGCTGATGAGGAAGAAACACTGGATGAAGAAAACCTGGATAATGAGGAGGATGAGTTCTCGCTGAATGATTACATGAATGAGGAGGATATACCGGCATATAAACTCTCCTCCCGAAATATGCCATCCGAAGACAGGAAACCGGAAATACCGTTTTCTGTCGGATCTTCTTTTCATGATCACCTGGAAAGCCAAATGGGACTGCGAAGCCTGACAGAAAAACAGGAAATCTTGGTGCAATATATCCTTGGAAATATTGATGAGGATGGATACCTCCGCCGAAAACTGGACAACATTGTTGATGACCTTGCTTTTTCACAAAACATTTTAACAACAGAGGAGGAGTTACATGAGATCCTTAAAATTATTCAGGATCTTGATCCAGCCGGAGTGGGAGGAAGAGATTTGCAGGAATGCCTCTTACTGCAGATCGAAAGAAAAGACATGGAAAACCCTGGCATTAAACGGGCACGCCATATTTTGAAGTATTTCTTTCAGGAGTTTACTAAGAAACATTACGAGAAAATCATTACAAGAATGAATATTTCAGAGGATAAATTAAGAGAGGCAATGGATGAAATATTAAAGCTTAATCCAAAACCAGGAAGCTCTTTCAGCGACCCCCTGAATAAAACCATTCAACATATCATTCCTGATTTTGTCCTGGATAACAATGAAGGAACACTCGAGTTGTCCCTTAATGCACGGAATGTTCCTGAACTGAAAATTAGCAGAACGTATAGCGAAATGCTGGAATCCTACAACATCCATAAAAACAGCCAGTCGAAGGAACAGAAAGATGCAGTGAGTTTTGTAAAGCAAAAACTTGATTCTGCCAAATGGTTCATTGACGCGATAAAGCAGAGACAAAATACCCTGCTGCTAACGATGAACGCGATCATTGAATTCCAGGAGGAATACTTCATTGACGGAGACGAAATAAGAATGAAACCCATGATCCTGAAGGATATAGCAGAGATAACAAACCTTGATATCTCAACCATCTCGCGCGTAGCAAACAGTAAATATATTCAAACACACTTTGGCATTTTTCCACTCAAGTACTTTTTTTCGGAAGGCTTACAAACGAATTCAGGAGAGGAAGTATCGACACGGGAAATTAAGAAAATCCTTTCCGAATGTGTGTCCAATGAGGAAAAAAGAAAACCACTAACCGATGAGAAACTGGCAGAAATTCTTCAGGAAAAAGGATACCTGATTGCCCGGAGAACTGTTGCCAAGTACAGGGAACAGTTGAATATTCCTGTTGCCAGATTACGGAAAGAGTTGTAACCGATCCCCATGCGAAACATTATACCTGCCATTATCTCCATTCTTTTCCATCCGATATTTATGCCGGTGTATGGGCTGCTTATTCTGTTCAATTCCGGGACATTCATTTCATTTATTCCCTATGAAGCAAAAAAATATATCTTTCTCATTGTTCTGATCTGTACAGTTCTTCTCCCGCTGAGTTTTGTTCCGTTTTATATTTTTAGAAAAATTATCGATGATATCCATATGCGTTCCAATCGGGAAAGGATCATTCCCTTGTTGGTTAACAGCCTCTTTTTTTACCTTGGATATTTGTTTATAAGCAAACTTCAATTACCACCCGTGATAAAATCCTATATGTTTTCCTGCACTGTTGCTGTTTTTCTGGCATTGCTTGTTTCCATCTGGTGGAAAATTTCACTTCACATGCTTGGGATTGGCGGATTAATTGGGGCAGTAATCCTCTTTTCATTTCGTTTGGGCGCTGATCTTAAGACCATTTGGATGGTTCTGATCCTTTTTGCCGGGTTGACAGGATACGCCAGATTACGCCTGAATGCACATAATTCCCTGCAGGTCTATTCCGGTTTTCTTCTTGGTTTTGCTGCCGTTTCAGCCATACTGCTGATTACCTGAAGCGGTTTACTTTCATGAGTTCAGTGCCTTCTCTTCGACCAGGCCGGCGCATCGCATGAGGTCATTGATTGCACTATCGATAAGTTGCTCGTTAGCAGAAAACGGAATGGTGTAATCGTACCCGTAAGCCATGGCTTTTTCAAGGTCAAAATCTCGCTGGTCCAGGCAGTAAAAGTATTGCTTTTGTTCCATTCTTTTTCCCAGGTATTCCTGTTCTGGCTGCCCGGGTGTTGGTATTAACAAAGCAGTTTTTCTGAGAGCAACCAGATCCATGATGGTCGAGTAGCCCGACCGGGTAATGATCCTTTTAGATGATTTGATCAGAATTCTCAGTTTATTTGAAGGAAGATGAGGTACCATATTGAGGTATTCAAAGGGTGAGTATTCCTCCGTATATGAAGGCAAGCCCCTAACAATTAAGGTTTTAAGACGCATCGTTTTGAGCTGATTGATGATCTTTTCTTCCAGCATGGTTCGTTGAGGTTCCGGACCGGAAAGGACTACCAGTAGTTCGTAGCTGGTGATTGGATGATCAAGCGGTCGGGAATCTTCATTCATGAACCGAGAAAAGATACCTGCAAACCGTGCATTCTCCGGCAAGGAAAATTTTTGGGAGAGTTCGCCTGATAGACTCTTTTCCCCGGATTCATCAGGGATCCAGGCATAATTAAATTTCCGGATCTGGCGATAACTTAACCGGTAAATGGGATATTGAAACCAGGATAACCAGGCAGGAAGCCGAATTGAAACCTGGTGGGTAATAAAGATCGTTAACACATGCTTGTTCCACAATCCGTAACGGTTATCTGAAACGACAATATGAATGGCATAATCCCTGATAATCCGTTTTAACTCCCGGTGTTCCTTAACAATACCGATCAACATCACCGGCAGGTAAAAGAGGAGTTTTACCAGGAGTGGAATTCTTTTTGTATAACGTATTCTGAAGGAGGTGAATTGGATCCAACAGAGTTGGGGAAATTCGTCCCGTAACAAGGCAAGAGATTCACCATCGGCTGCTAGGATAACTTTGAATCCCCTGTCAAGAAATTTACGGATAAGGTATATCCCCCTGCTGGCATGCCCCAATCCCCAGTCAAGCGGACAATATAAAATGGTTTTCGGTTGTTTCAATTTCATTCAGTATGGAAGAGAATCCGGTGAACCGGGTCAACACTACCGCTCTCCGCCTTTTTTTCACGGACTCTAATTTAGTAATTAATTTGTATTGGATAAGACACAGGGGCATTATGATAATTATCATTGTATTCACTGCCTTTCAATCTAACTTTGTTATCAGGTAATTTTTCCAAATTGATCTGACATGCGAAGAGAAATCCAAACGGATCCCTTTACCTGGAAACCGGAATACAATGTGAATGTGAGTTTGATTGATGACCAGCATAAAAAATTTCTGGTAATCCTCAATCTGTTGCGGGAAGGAATATTAAATAAACCGGGTGAGGAGAAAATTTCTGAGATTTTTTTTTCCCTGGTTCATTATGCTGAGAACCATTTGATTCAGGAAGAGATCTACTTCAAGAATTACCAATATCCCAATTTTACTCAACATAAGGAGGCGCATAAAGACTTCATTGACCGCATCATTAAATTCAGGGAAGATTATGAAAAAGGCATGGATAAGGTGTGTGAGGAGATGTATGGATTTCTGGTGGATTGGTTTGAGAATCACATCCTGAAATATGATAAAGAAGCATTTGAGTTCCTCCTGAATAAAGGGGTAAAATAGTCTGTAAGGGCTCTATTCCATGCGGTTTACTTCCTCATTTTCTTTCCGGCACATTCTCTCCTGATCGATATGTTCATTCGGGTTCCAGACTATTTTGGTCCTACATTGCGGAAAGGCATTTTTATATGTTGGATTCTTATATTGAGGACATCCGCATGTTTTTCCCAGTTCCCGCTGCGTGGATTATGATCCAGCAGAAAACCAGAGATATGAGTCACTCTCTTATCCTGGAGGTTAAGGGAAAGGGTATGGGTGCTGATTTTGCCATCCTTGCGTATTGGACTCGGTTCAACAGGGATTCTGAATCCGGCTTCTGTTCCATCATCGAACCAGAAGAATGCTGTCACTCTGGGCTCAATGGATCCGTCATCCGGATGCATCCGTATCGTTGCAGACAGAATGTATTTACCAGGTACTTTCGCAGGGATCTTGAAGCCAATCCGGTTTATGCGTCCGTCGTCAGGAAGGTGCCAGACCGTTTTCTGGTCCCAGATATTTGAAATCAGATCGTCCGGGATAATCTGACGGGTCTGCTGGTGGATTTCACCTTGCAGCTGGGTAAGCTCGCTGACCACCTTTTCGTAAAGATCATTGAGTTCGTCCGGATCGCGTTCATAAAACTCAATTGTTTTGTCAAACATTTCTTTGGTATAACCGTGGTTTTTCAGGATATCCTGGTAATTACTGATGGAATCCCTTCCTGGATAATCCTGCCGCACCAGTGACATTTGGAGCAATGCGTCAGCCAGGTGTATCTCCACCAATATCGGGACAAAACTTTCTTTGGGAATGATTTCCGATTTTTTTATCTTCTCCCCGGGGTGCTGACAAGACACCCCCAGGAATATAACGAGTAATATGATCCAGCGATTTGATCTCATGATCCGAAAATACAATTTTTCAGGGATAATAAAAAGGTGAATCTTCTGAAATGCACGAATAGTGGCGGAAGCTGCAGTAGAAATAAGTTACCCTGCTATTTGATTTATCGCTTGAGGGCTGTAAACCGGATACCGATCATTATTTCATGTGATCCGGAGTTATAGCTGCGAATATCGGAGGTGGAGAAATCATAAGAATATCCGAAGTAATACCGTTTATCATGAATATAACCCAGAAGGATTGAAGCGGCATCTCTGCTTCGGTAGGAGAGGCCCAACCAGACCATTTCCTGGTAGGTTACCTTTGCATTCAGATCGATCTGGATCGGCACGGGACTCATCGCTTTTATGATCAGTGATGGCTCGATACTGAATTGGTCATTAATATCATACCGGTATCCCCCCAGAAGGTAAAAATGACTTTTCAGTTTGTTCAGGCCATTTTTTTCATCATATACTTTCAGGTTGTTACTGAAAAGCTGGAAGGCAGAAAAACCGGCATACCAGTCCGGGGCGTAAAAGTAGAAACCCACCGAAGCATCGGGAACTACGGTGGATGTTATACCTCCCTGCATTGCCAGATCATCGGGATCATGGAGCGTAATTTCAGTACCGTCAATTTTGTTTTGCATGATTCCGAAAGAGAGTCCCATGGATAAACGGACTTCGCCTTTAATTAGGATGTTATAGGCATAGGTTCCGTATAGACCGGTCCTGCTCGTTGGACCGGTAACATCGTTGTAAAGATATCCACCAAAACCCATCGGTCTTGAACTGTGCGGACCGTTCAGACTCAAGCTGATGGTTTGTGGTGCATCCACGATTCCCGCCCACTGAAACCGGCTGTTTGACCTGACCTGATAATAGTCTTTTGTACCCGCAACTGCCGGATTTAATACATAATCGTTGAACATGAATTGGGTAAAATGAGGCAGTTGCTGGGACTTTAAACCAGAAGGAACAATCAAAAGGATCCAGGTGAATATAGCAATGCTTCTTTTCATGTCTGTTTCATTCTATCTGATAATGGTAACCGGACCGGAGATCGGCTTGGATCCATACGGATCGTTCAGTTGAATGATAAAATAATAGGTTCCCATTGGCAGATCTTTTCCATTGTGTGTTCCATCCCAGTAGTTATCTGCATTATAACCACGGGCATGGAATATTTTAGCACCCCACCGTGTATATACTTCAACAATCATATCCGGATACAAAAAGGAGTGGGTGATTTCCCATGTGTCATTCCTGCCATCATTGTTGGGAGTAAATCCTGAAGGGATGACCAGTTTCTGTGCGATGAAAACCTGCAATGAATCCGTTTCCAGGCAGCCATCATATGTAGTCCCGGTAACATAAACCGCAACGTTTTCCAGAGGGGTTACAGTTACTGAAGAACCGACCGGATTACTCATGTATTCTGATGGCAGCCAGGAATAGCCAGCAAATCCCCCGGTTGCTGTTAAGACCACTGACCCTCCGGCTTGAACGGTGGTATCGTTACCGGCATCTATACCAAGTACCGGATAAAGGGAGAGGGTAACGGTATCGCTATCCTGGCAAAGTTCAATGGTGGCTGTGAGAATGTATAAAGTGACTGCATCTGGTCTGACGGTGATTGTGTTGGATGTCGGGTCTGAGATGGCGTCAGTGGATGACCAGAGGTATGAATCTCCACCTGAGGCTGTCAGCTCATATTCCGTACCGGGACAGATGCTGGTATCCTCTCCGGCATATGCAATGACAGTGATTTTTCCTTCAAGCTCTACCTGTTCAGAAAGCAGGCAATTGTTGTTATCTTTTATCAACACATCGTATATTCCGGCATATAATCCGGTGAATGAGGAATCGGATTGAAAGCTGAGGCCGTTATTAATGGAGTAGGTGTAGGCTGGGATTCCACCGCTGGCAGAAAAACGTAGCGAACCGTCCGGTGTGCCGAAGTTGCATGTAGCTTTTGTTGTGTCGGCAACAAGGCTTAATGCGGAAGGTTCGTTAATCGTCAGGGTGCTTCCGGTGACCGTACAGTCCCGTGAATCCTTTACCACCACCGTATAGGTATTGGCACTAAGTCCGGTAAAATTCCCTCCATTATCTGCAAAGGATACGCCTCCGTTTATGGAATAGGTAAAGGGTGGTGTTCCGCCTGAAGCCAGGATATCTATTTTTCCATCGTTTGTACCGTTACAGGTAATGTCGGCAGGAACTTCTGAATTAATGGTTATGACAGACGGTTCTGCGATGGTGATTACATTGCTGATAAAGGGACCACATCCGTTTGTATCGGTTATCTCAATGTTATAGTCGCCGGGTATAAGGTCAACAAACGAACCATTTATGTTTGAATCTTCCGTTATTCCTCCTTTTTTAAGCGTATACACATAGCCAGGAGTTCCTCCGGTTGCGGTGACGGTAATCGTTCCGTCAGAGCCTCCATTACAACTTACATCTGTTACAGATGGTACTGAAAGACTGATGGCAAGGGGTTCGAAGATCTCAATGTTACCGGAAACGACCGGTCCGCAGCCGTTATTATCCATTGCTTCTACCGTATAGATCTCTGCAGTTAAATTTGGGAAAGTACCAGTAGCATTTGAAGATTGGAACACACCTGATTTTCTCAATGTATAGGTATAAGGTGATGATCCTCCGGAGGCGGTTATACTGAGTGTTCCATCGGATCCTCCGTTACAGGTAATGTCGGTAGTTGAGGGAGAACCAAGAGCAACAGGTGTAGGTTCATCAATAGTGATGTCTCCTGATATTATCGGTCCGCAGAATCCTGCATCATCCAGCTCGACCGTATATGTTCCTGCAGGCAAATCCGGGAAATCACCGGTGGCATTAGAAGCATAGAAAACGCCGGATTTTTTAAGTATAAAAGTATAGGGTAATGTACCACCCGATCCTGTAGCTGTTATCTGCCCGTTGGAATTGCCGAAGCAGCCGGATACATCGGTAGCGGTTGGAGCTCCCAGAGAAAGCTGTGCAGGTTGGTCAACCGTGATGGGTCCACTTACAACCGGGCCGCAATTATTGGCATCATTTGCTTCAACAGTATAGATTTCTGCCAGTAAATTATTAAACAGACCTGTTGCATTGGTGGATTGTGTCACTCCGCCTAATTTAAGAACGTATGTATAGCCTGGTGTTCCTCCGGCAACTGAAATGGAGATCGATCCGTTATTGTTTCCATAACATCCGGTCACATCCGTTACCACAGGAACACCCAATGTTAAAGGATTCGGTTCTCCAACTGTAATTACTCCGCTGGTTTCCGGACCACATCCGTTTGTGTCCGTTATTTCAATAATATAGTCATCCGGTGAAAGATCAACGAACGAGCCATGTATGTTTGAATCTTCCGGTATTCCTCCTTTTTTGAGTGTATACACATAGCCAGGAGTTCCTCCGGAAGCAATGACAGAGATGGTTCCGTCAGAGCCTCCATTACAACTTACATCTGTTACAGATGGTACTGAAAGAC
>CAZTES010000058.1:0-2904 GCA_964612275.1 uncultured Rikenellaceae bacterium | reverse complement strand
TAGCGGTTGGAGCTCCCAGAGAAAGCTGTGCAGGTTGGTCAACCGTGATGGGTCCGCTTACAACCGGGCCGCAATTATTGGCATCAATTGTTTCAACAGTATAGATTTCTGCCAGTAAGCTATTAAATACACCTGTAGAGTTAGTGGCTTGTGTAACTCCACCCAATTTAAGAATATAGGTATAACCGGGTGTTCCTCCGGTAGCTGAAATGGAGATTGATCCGTTATAGTTTCCATAACATCCGGTTACATCCGTTACCACAGGAATTCCCAAAGTAACAGGAGTGGGTTCTCCTACTGTAATTATTGCGCTGGTTTCCGGACCACATCCATTTGCATCGGTCACCTGAATGGTATAATTGTCAGCGAATAAGATGGAAAAGGAGCCGGATGTGTTTGAGCTTTGAAGTACAGCACCGATATACAGGGAGTAATTGTAACCCGGTGTTCCTCCGGAAGCAATTACAGAGATGGTTCCGTCAGAGCCTCCATTACAACTTACATCTGTTACAGATGGTACTGAAAGACTGATGGCAAGGGGTTCGAAGATCTCAATGTTACCGGAAACGACCGGTCCGCAGCCGTTATTATCCATTGCTTCTACCGTATAGATCTCTGCAGTTAAATTTGGGAAAGTACCAGTAGCATTTGAAGATTGGAACACACCTGATTTTCTCAATGTATAGGTATAAGGTGATGATCCTCCGGAGGCGGTTATACTGAGTGTTCCATCGGATCCTCCGTTACAGGTAATGTCGGTAGTTGAGGGAGAACCAAGAGCAACAGGTGTAGGTTCATCAATAGTGATGTCTCCTGATATTATCGGTCCGCAGAATCCTGCATCATCCAGCTCGACCGTATATGTTCCTGCAGGCAAATCCGGGAAATCACCGGTGGCATTAGAAGCATAGAAAACGCCGGATTTTTTAAGTATAAAAGTATAGGGTAATGTACCACCCGATCCTGTAGCTGTTATCTGCCCGTTGGAATTACCGTAACACCCTGTGACATCCGTAGAAACCGTTGGATTTAATACTAATGGATCAGGTTCATTCACCAGAATCCCAAACCTGAAATCAGTCTCTCCTAAAGTTGATCCATCAACAACAACCCAATAAGCACCCTGGAAGAGATCGGTTATGGTATACACTGTATCAGATGTAGAATGGAAGTTTCCACCGGTCCAGGAATAAGTGTATGGAGCTGTTCCACCGGTAATTGTAATAGTAATGCTGCCATCTGAAAATCCATTACAGCTTGCATCAATTGGTGTAACAGATACAATAGATAAAGGATCTGCATTACTATATTGTACAGAAATACAACAAAGAATGATTAAAAAACAACAATATACTATTGCTTGATGTTTCATTCTATTTTTACCCAATGTCAGAGAAATTTAATATATAATGTATATTGAGTTACTTAAAATCTATAGCTATGACTTAATTATTGACAACATAGTTGCACTCCACAAATTCATCCGTTTTCACTTGTTTACGATTATTTTACAGCACTTTCAAAAGTATTCGATATAAATATAACGATTTAAATAAACCCAAAGCAAGAGAGGAAAATCAACAAAATCCGATTTTTTTTAACATTACTGGTATGAGCGTATGAATTTCCTGGTGATATACCGTTCCGGGTACCAGGCTGCAAGGTACCCGATTGTAAGAACGGTTAAAAACACAAACAGAAAATCCAGGATCTCCATGCTAACCGGGTAAGTATCTATAACAAAGGATTCTCCACCCTGGATCTTTACCAGTCCAAACTGTTGCTGCAACATGCAGATAATGCTACCCAGGATCAAGCCAGAAATGGCCCCCAGTATCGATATCATCCAACCCTCCAGCAGAAAGATCTTTTTAATTAATTTCATGTTTGCACCGAGATTCCGAAGGGTTTCAATATCCTTTTTCTTTTCAATGATGAGCATGGAGAGTGACCCGATGATATTGAAGGATGCAATGATTAGTATAAGGGTGAGTATCAGGAAGATAGCCCATTTTTCAGATTGCATGATCTTGTACACAAATTCCTGCTGTTCAAATCTGTTTTTAACTTCGAATCCATTGCCCAGGAGGATCTGCAGCTCTTCCTGTACCCGGTTCTGATTGTAAGCAGGGTCAATTTTCAATTCAATGGAACTCAGCTCCACTGTATAGTCCAGCAATTCGCGGGCAAAATCAATAGGGACAATGATGTATCTGGAATCGAAATCCTGTTGGATTGCAAAAATGCCCGAAGGGAATATATACTTCCTGTTGAATGCTTTATCCGGGGTAAGGATGACATTTTTCGTCCTTTTTGGGACGTAAATCTGAATGGGCGTAATGAAATTCAACCCAATTGACAGAGTACTGGCAATTCCCTGGCCAACGATTGCATACCTGTTTTTCTGGTCTTTCAGGAGGAATTCTCCATCATAGATCATGCTGTCAATCCCACTCATCTTAACAAAATTATCACTTACACCTTTGATGGTAGCGATGAACTGTTTTTCTCCATATCGAAGCAGAGCATTTTCTTCAATAACTTCTGAGAGATAGAGAATTCCCTCATGCTCTTTCAGTTTCTTTATGTCCTCATGTTCCGATGAAAAGGTTTTGCCTTCGGCGACAGTTATTTTCAAATCCGGATCAAACGTACTGAACAGGGATCGAACCAGGTTATCCAGTCCATTAAAAGCCGACAGGATAATGACCAGGGCCATTGTACCAACGGTTACACCGCCGACAGAAATCCCGGAGATGATATTGATTGCATGCCTGGTTTTCTTCGCAAACAGATACCTTCTGGCGATATAGAATGGGAAGTTCAAAGCTTGATGATTTATCCTTAGAGTAAAGGTATAAAAATAAGAGGAAAGTCTCTGACCAGGACTTTAACCGGCACTAC
>CAZTES010000057.1:0-17053 GCA_964612275.1 uncultured Rikenellaceae bacterium | reverse complement strand
GCAAAGCAGGCGATGTTCTTGTTGCCATCAGCACCAGCGGGAATTCCCCGAACATTTTAGAAGCAGTAAAAGCTGCCCGTGAGAAGCAGATGATTGTTATTGGTCTGTCCGGAGCCGATGGAGGTAAGATGGCACAATATTGTGATGTAATGATCCGTGTTCCTCATTCTGGATATTCCGACAGGATTCAGGAAATACACAGTATGATCATTCACTCCCTCATTCAATATATTGAGGAGCATATAACTTAATTCCAGTCCGAACATGCTTGTCAAAACCTATGGAAGTGCCGTGTATGGTATAAATGCAACCACTGTTACCATAGAGGTTGATGTTTCCAGGGGGATCCGGTTTTTCCTTGTCGGTCTTCCGGATAATGCTGTGAAAGAGAGCCAGCAGCGTGTGGAAGCAGCCCTTCGTGCCAACGGTTCACAATGGCCCGGGAAGCAGGTTGTGGTCAACATGGCCCCAGCCGACATCAAGAAAGAGGGATCTGCATATGACCTTCCAATTGCCATTGGTATTCTTGCAGCGAATGAAGAGCTGAATGCAGACAAGCTTGACAAGTATATCATCATGGGAGAGCTCTCCCTGGATGGAGCAGTACAGCCCATTAAGGGTGTCCTGCCCATCGCTATTCAGGCAAGAGAGGAAGGGTTCAAAGGGTTTATCCTGCCAAAACGAAACGCCAGGGAAGCAGCCGTTGTGAATAACCTGGACGTTTATGGCATCAATACCATCCGGGAGCTGATCGATTTTCTGAATGGAGATCGGGAGCTGGAGAAGACCGAAGTGGATACCCGCAAGGAGTTTTTAGAAAATGTGAATAAATACGAGGTGGATTTTGCCGATGTCAAAGGGCAGGAAAATGTTAAGAGAGCTTTGGAGATCGCTGCTGCCGGAGGACATAATATTATCATGATCGGGCCGCCAGGTGCCGGAAAAACCATGCTCGCCCGTCGTTTACCAACCATCATTCCCCCGCTGGCACTTTCAGAGGCGCTGGAGACAACAAAGATCCATTCGGTAGCCGGGAAAATCGATGGAGAATCTTCCCTGATGACCTGTCGCCCATTCCGGGCGCCCCACCATACCATTTCGGACGTTGCTTTAGTCGGAGGTGGAACATACCCTCAACCGGGGGAGATATCCCTGGCACACAACGGCGTGCTGTTCATGGACGAGCTGCCGGAGTTTAAGCGAAACGTTTTGGAAGTGATGCGGCAACCGCTCGAAGACCGGAGAATAACCATTTCACGGGCGAAATTTACCGTGGAATATCCTGCCAGCTTCATGCTTGTAGCATCCATGAATCCCTGTCCCTGCGGCTATCATAACCATCCGGATAAAGCCTGTGTTTGCACCCCGGGAATGGTTCAGAAATACCTGAACAAGATATCAGGCCCGTTACTGGACCGCATCGACATTCACATTGAGGTGGTTCCTGTACCGTTTGATAAACTTTCTGAAACAGCAGAGGCTGAACGCAGTGAAGCAATACGCGAGCGGGTTATTGAGGCGAGAAAGATCCAGGAGGAACGGTTCAAGTCATACCGCGATATTTATTGCAATGCCCAGATGTCCACCAAAGTGCAGAAGAAATTCTGCGAGGTGGATGAAGCAGGGAAACAACTGCTGAAAACAGCCATTGAAAAGCTGGATCTCTCAGCCCGGGCATACGACCGGATACTGAAGGTGTCCCGGACCATTGCCGACCTGGAGGATTGTGAAAAAATCCTTCCCAACCACCTTGGAGAAGCCATCAATTACCGGAGCCTGGACCGGGAAAGCTGGGCAGGGTGAGGGAAGGATGAAGGATGATGGTTGAAGGATTAGGAGAAAAGAGTGCGATTTTTTAATTGGTAGCTGTCCCTACGACTCAATCTTAATGCCGCTTATTTTTTTACAAATAATAGTGGCTGTTCTGAAGCAAGTTGCAACACCCGGCAATCCGATGGTAGAGCAGCCAATATATAAATTCCGGATCTTCTGAATTGTCCCGTACTGGTTTGAAAGCACAGAATGAGCTGTAAGGCGTTTTCCATAAACATTGCCATCCTCCGCACCAGTATGTACATGGATATCCCAGGGTGTCTCAACCTGAATACTCACTATCTTATCTTTAATTCCCGGGAAAACTTTTTCATTAAGGACTGTAACAATATTCTCGGCAATCTTTGCCCTGATCTTCAGATATGCAACGTCTCCCTGTTCTTTCATTCGTTTCGACTGCTCAAAATTTCCGGGGACAAAAATCACCATTGAGTCATTTTTAAGAGTTGCAGCCGGTGAAGAAAAATTTGCTGTAGGAGAGCTAATGTAGAGCATTGTCGGCATTTTATTCATATCAGGCTTATTGAAATCCACAACCGCAATGCTATCCTGCCACCAATAGTTTTTCAGGCGCAGGGTTTTCTTTATTTTCTCTGAATCGCGTAAAACTATGAAGCAAGTAACAAGCGAATTTGAAGGTTTATAGAGATATTGACTCAGATTACAGCTGTTCAACATTTTACAGGTAAGACGGGGAGACTGATTACTAATAACAATGTCGCAATCATACTGACTGTTGTCCGCACAGGAAACTGATGTGGCAGATTCTCCGTCGTTTATGATTTTCGTTACGCTTTTCCCGGTCAGGATTTTTCCATTATATTTCTTGATGGTCTGACACATAGCCTCAACCAGTGAATCAAATCCTTTTTCAGGAACAAATGCGCCGGTATGATAAGATCCTGTAGCAGCAGCATAAATAACAACGGATACTTCTGACTGATTCTCTGCAAATACACCGCTATGCCCATATAAGTAGCGTCTTACTTCACCCTTAAGGCCACAAGAGGTTAACAGGTCATCGAGTGAGTACTTCTTATACTTTAGTATGGCTGTTTTTGAACTAAAAGGGATATCCATATCGAATGCAATGTCCAGAATAGCCTTGTTCCCTTCATACAAGTACATGCCTTTTCTCTCCATTATTTTTGTTGCCTTGTACAGGGCAGAAATAACCGAGAAAAATGCACTTAACTCCTTTCTGAATTCAGGGTATTGCTGCGCTGCTGCAGCTTCAAATTTGCTAAGTCCCATAGGAACCGGCAAAGGTTTGGAAGATCCTATAATGTAGTTTTCAAAACCATTTATATCCATCCTGTTAAATCTGATCTGGCTATCAAGATTCAGGTAACGGAGTACCTGAGAACCAATTTCTCCTTCTCCGAAGTTCCATACATACTGTGGCCCGACACAAAAAGAAAATCCCCCTATTTCATATGATCTGGAATGACCTCCAATGAATTTAGGATTAGCCTCAAGCACGGTGACATCATAATTCTGTTTTGCAAGAATGGCAGCCGAGCAGAGCCCTGTCAGACCTGATCCGATTACTACCACTTTCTTTCCGGGTTTAGATTGGCCGAATCCTTTTCCATGTAGTGGCCTGAAGATTGAAGAAAACAGAACCGCAAAAAAAGCTAAGGAAGATTTTTTCATAAATGAGCGCCGGTTCCAGGTTATTTTAGACAGGTTCATAATGAGGGTTTCAGATCCATATTTTATTCATAACCAGATAAAAATATACAATAATCAACAGAATTTCAAAGAGAGATAAACAGATAAACCATAAATACCCCGACCTTGTCAGACCGGCCACACTTAATTCATTTTTAAGATATTTCATCTGATCTCTGTGGTTTCTCAGATGTGAAAAATTATCAGGAGAAGGATTCTCAATAAATGATTTATAAGCTTCTTCGATATGGTACGAATAGTCGGTAATAATTCGTTGCCTGTGTTTATTAAGACTCATCATTATTAAAGTCTGGGTGAAAAACATGATCGCAAAAAACAGGGTATAGACAAAAACAATAAACCCGATACTTGCAATTGTAACTGTTTCATGAGTCCTGAATAAATAATGCTGACAGGTAAAAAGAGTGAAAGCAATAGCTCCCAGGACTGCTATTTTTAAATAGAATGTACCCAGTGGCTTTAGGGAAATTGAATCGGGCATGCCAACAAAATACCTTATTGGCAACCTGACAAAACCGGGGATAAATCCAAGGGCCCTGATTACAAAAGGAGGTATCCAGGAGAGCAGATAGATCTCCAGGTAATAAAGAACAAATCTTGCTATATGGGCTATATCGGGTTTGAAAGGTTCGAACCCAAGTGCACACGCTGTCTGAAACGGGAAGAAGAGTAAAAAAGAAACAAAGAACATCAGGAAATTAAACCTGTCCGTCCTGAAAAGTGAAATGAAGGAATGTTTCTGTTCATTTTCCATCAGCATCGGACCTGAAAATGGAATGCATTCGGAGAGAAACCATCTTTTAAATGTACTTTGAGGTATGGCTACAACAGGCCTGAGGTTTTCGTAGAGGTCTTTTAAGAAACCTGAAAATAGCATTGGTGCCCACAATCCCAGAAAACACAGAATTGTAATATTGGTGTATTGTATAATGCTTAACTGGGTCAGTTCACCGATATTGGAAATCAGAACAATCACCAGAAACAGAAGGCAAAAGCCAAGAGATCCCAGAAATGGAAATTTCTTTATAAAAGACCAGGGAGGAAAAGATGTGATCCACCAGTTGATCTCCGGTAATTTATCCAGCTCACTCTCAAGAATTTTTCCGGCCAATACAGCAGCTTCTTCTTTCTTCTCTTTAAGGCTGGTTATAATTGTGCTTCCTCCGGGGGATGTATCTTCTAACCAGGATTCCAAAAGCATCCTGTATTCTTCATTAGTCGGATCGCTACTCAGTGCGCTTTTCAAGGTTTCGGTGGCAATCTGCCTGTATCCGAGAAAATATGCGACCTGACTATTGGCATATTTCAGAAGCGCTGACTCGGGGTTGAGTGACATTGATCTCTGGAATTGTGCCAGGATATCTTTTGGATCCTCAGCTTTAAAAAGCCCGGCTAATCCCAATCCGAAATAGACCAGGCTGGAATCGACGTCCAATGCTCGCGCTTCTGCAAAGTGCTTATATGCCTCATCATAATCCCCCTGTTTCAGGAGATGTTTCCCCAAAATGGCTATGTCGTAAGCTTTTTGCCTGTCCTGCCTTGAGGAACCAATATGCTGTGAGAAGTCTCTTTTACCTTTTCCTATCCTGTTGCAAAGCTCATCAATAAAAGCATTATAATAATTATCGTCGTAACTGATTCCATTATATTTTGTAAGATCTTTTAGAGAGCCGGGCAATTCGGGAATTTCTGAAAAGTCGAATCCTTTCTTTAAAATAAGTATGATATTCTTCTCGAATTTTAAAGCCTGTGCTATTTCCTGAGCAATCCAGTCATCCGGATCAGAACACCTGTCAAGAGCTCCAGCTGACAAAATGAGAAGAAAATTGGGAATTTCACTAATTTCCAGTAGAAGCTTTTCGTCGAAACGACCAGTTTTCAACTCATCAAGATCGAGAAACACCCTGACACCACGTTTTTCCAGGCTCTCCTTTATCGAACGTGAAGTTTCACTTCCGCCTTCCCTCCGATAGCTGATGAACGCATCATATTTTAAGTCCCTGGAATGAGCGTCCAGTTTCTGATCAAAGTGATCTTGCCCGTCCATAATTATGATTTATTTACTGGTTCTGATCTGTAGTTTAAAGATCCTTAATTAATGACATTATATTTTAACACCTATAATCAGGATGTCGTCCGTTTGCGGCTGATGGATATCGACAGATCTTCTCCACTCTTCGATAGTCTGGTTCAGCTTCTCGCACTGATCATTTAGTGTTAATGGCTGTATCCTGCTTAACAATGTTTGAAACCTGTGCTGCTGGAATTTTTTCCCGCTTTCTTTTTCCTGATCAGCAAAGCCATCGGAGAATAAATAAAAAGTATCTCCTTTAGCCAACTGAACAGGAGTAGTTTTGATCATCTTTTTTGCCTGCTCGTAACTGTATAAACTCAGGATCCCTTTGCAAATTTTCAATTCCCCGTTGGAATAATAATAGACCGGATTGCCAAATCCTGAAAACGAGAGTATGTTTTTTTCAAGATCAAGAGCACAAACTGTAAAATCCATACCAAACTTGTTGCTGTCTCCATGAATATCCTGTTTCAAAAACTCTTCTACCCTGGGGATAACATATTTAAGGATTTTTGCGGGATCTGTGATTTTCTTCTTTTTTATAGCTGTGTCGAGAAAACTATAACATATTGCGGTAAGAATAGATGCAGAAATACCATGACCAGTGCAGTCAGCAGCAGAGAGAACTACCGTATTATTCAGTTTTGATATAAAGAAGAAATCTCCGGAGACAATGTCTTTTGGCTTGTACAATACAAAACTATCGGGTAAGTATTCTTTGAATTCAAGAATTGAAGGAAGAAAACAGTTCTGAACTCTTTTCCCTGATGTAAAAGCACTTTTTATACTATCAATAGAAAATTCAATACTTACAAGATCATTTTTTGCTTTCTCAGCCATTTCCTCAGTCATGATCGATTTAAGGCGAATAACTGATGAGGTGAGTTCACTTATGCAACCCCAGTCTTTTTTAACATATGCAATATTATCAGATAATTCCGGTGACACAGGTGTGAGAGCAAAACCAATATCCTTCAAAAGATATGGGATGAGCCTCACCAGGATCCGGTCTTTCTCCTTTTCCTCCTCCGGAAGCTCATCATAAGGCACCAGGCAGTTATGCAGTTTTTTATTGTTATCCCTGATCTCTGAATATGTCCATCCTGAAAGTCTTCGTTCCCAGCACCATCTGTCATGCTCAATCCTTGCCATAGTTTCAATCTCAAACTCATTGAGGGCAAGCAGAGGTGTTTCTATATCCGTGTCGAACCTGTCCTGAATTATGTATCCAATTGAAAGAAGTTTCGTCGGAACGTGATAAGCATTATCAATGTTTGACAATTTAATATCCTCATCCAGGCTATCAAAATCGGTAATGAATTGCGATGAATTCTCACCGCCAAAATACATCTCCTTATAAATATTTACCGAACCCTCCTTTAACGAGTTCATTGACTTAAGATATCTTGAGTGTATAACGCGTGCCAATTTCTCGGCAATACTTAAGTTAATAAACCTGGCTTCCGATTTGCGTATAATCTCATATCCTGACTTTTTAAATGCAATCGGGATGATATATACAAATTCAAAATAGAGCTTTTGCTTGCTCCCAGGAATTCTTTCAAAGGGCTTGAAGTCGGAGTACTTTTCTTCAATCATCTCCTTGTCGGAAAATTTTTCAAGCAACTCCTTTTTCCAGTTGTCATGAATATATTCTGCAATTCCGTAAACCTCTTCTTCAGTTATTATGCAAGACCGGCAGTGCTTATCGAACTTCTGAATACTAAGATTATTGTTAATTAAAATTGAAGGGATCAGATTGAAAAACTCCGAATATGTTTTATTTCTTTCTCCAGCAAAGGACAATGATTTTGATTTCTCTCTGAGATTATCCATCTCCTCCCGGAGAAAATCTTTAACCTGCTTTGAAGCTTCAATTATTTCGTTCTCAGATACCCTGGAGGAGACAAACAGTGTATCAGGCAGTCTGAACTCCGAATGGTTTTTCATATTAATCCTAATTATCTGTTTAATAACCTGTAAATGGTCTGTATTCTCTTATCTCAGATCGAAGAGATTAAAGTGATTATCTCTATCAAAATTAATAATTTAGTCCAAATTAGGAAGAAGGTTACGGCAAATAATGTTTTGTTAAGGGTGCGAAGGCTAGAAAGCGTGGATCAAGACAAAAGACAAAAGTCAAAGATAATAACATTGAAGGGTTGAAGGGTTTTCAATTTTTACGAACCCCATTTTATTTTGTTTCTGAAATGATTTTTCCAATTCACAGAATTCCATTCGGTAGCCGGGAAAACCAATGGAGAATCTTCCCTGATGACCTGTCGCCCTTTCCGGGCGCCTCACCATACCATTTCGGATGTTGCCCTCGTCGGCGGAGGAAACTATCCGCAACCGGGAGAGCCATGTGAAATAATACCTTGCATTAGCACTCCGTCCAGGGTTATCACTAAGTTGAAGATGTTCATAACGAATCAATAACAACTCCGGTGGAGTTGAATTCCAATAGCCCCGGGCGGAGCCCGGGGTTGATGTGAACAACATGCAAACGGTCCAACTGATATGCTATTCAACGGGAAATCAATCCATGGACCGCATTGCACCAGGCGATTCACTTATAATCCCGGCGATTTCTAATGAAGCTTTATTCTTGGTGAGCTCGTTGTATGAATACTGGACGAATACTCGTCGCCCGAGTTGTAATCGAGCGACGAGATAAATCGGTCGTACCCCGACTTCTCCCGAAGGGATACCTTTGGCAAGCTCGGAGTACGAATTAAGTGGATTACAGTTAAATGAATTTCCCTTGTAATACCTCCGGTTCGTCGATTTTAATTCGGTAGCTGTCCCTATTTACTTTATTTACTTAATAGCTGATAATACTATATACGTACGATATAGTTCTTCCCATTAATTTCTATTTCAGAATAGTTAAGCTCAATGCTGATGTGATCATATTTAAGCATTAGTTTCTTCTCCCCTCCCTGAATCAAAGGGGATTCTTCCAATCCATGTAACTTCACCTTTACCAGTTGGTATGCATTATTGAAATATGTAATACAGGGATGATTTACAATTCGAATACTTGCTTTATCATTTGCTGCCGAGAATATCAATCGATGGAAAACTCCTCCATCGGTTAGAATTTCAATTTCAAGCGGTTCGAATATTCTGATAGTAAAAGGATTTCCCCTTGATAGTATTTCAACATAATAGTCATTGGATTTAGTGTATTTATCGAGTTCATCATTTTTTCTGACCTGCCACTCGTTAAAATCTTTTTCCACATCTGTCCTGATCTTTTCAATCTCATCGTTGGGAAAGCTTTTTTGAGAGAGGGACAGCTTACTGATTTCAGTTTCCAATATATCTTCAAGGTAAAGGCTATCATGATTCTCAAGTAAATTTTTCCAATTGTCATCCAGCATGTCAAGGATCATCGCAATCCATCTGCCTTCAACATAGCCCAGATCCCTGACCCCTGCAGGTGCAATACCACTGGTTATTTCTGATGCATTGAGTGGATCAAGGCTGCGGGTCACTTTCTCGATATAGTCTGAAAGGCCCTCGGTGCGTTGCAATTCTTTTTCATAAACAATAAAATGAGGCTCGAGCTGGCAAAATCTTTCATTTCTATATTTAAGTCCAAGCGCAGCCCAGCCTGCAACATCCAGGTTATTTCTTGCAGTTACAGCCTGTTTGAAAGCTTCCTTCTCAATTCGGCGAAGGAACAATGCATCTTTTATCTCTGCGGGGTAGATCAGCAATACTCCGTCGTTTTGCCGCCAGGAGGGATGCTTTGTTCGCTGAAAGATATGAAACTGCTCATGTACTATTATCCCTGCCATATCCTTTTCAGAATACCTTTCATTTGTTCTTTGCGAAAACCTTTTTAAAACGCTTGTTGCCACCCATCTTTCTCCCAGGCGTATTATCGAATTCCCCCTAACCATGGGGTGTTGCCCCTGATACATAAAGACGTGGGGGATACTGTCGATGGTATTAAATCCATCCGGGGCATTCGCTGAAAAGAACAGATATGTATTTATACTGTCGTAAACTGCAACAGGAATTTCGTTTATATTGAATCCCGGCCATAAATTTTCAGAGGTTAACCTGGAGTGTTCTTTCATCACTTCAAAGATGTCTGCTGGTGATTTTCCTGTTTTTGGCTGGGGTAATCCGACTGAAGAAAAACAGAACAGCAAAGCAATTAAGAAAGTTATTTTCATTTTTGTATCTTTTTATTGCTGTCCCTCAGCTTATTTTAAGTGGAAAGCAATCACCAGGTTAAATCAAAGGTATGAAACCCCAGGGTAGAACCCTGGACCCGTCTTTCCGGGGTAGAACCCCGGGGAATTAAACCACACCTTCTCGTCCGCCGAAGCGGAACGCGAAGGAGGATTAAAATGTACAGTCCCTTTTCATAAGGAGATTCTCAAGGTTATTTTTTATGTTCATCTGAGCCAGTACAGCATAACCATTGTAGTATCGTTTTTTAAATTAAAATTTCTGAAAATAATCTGATTATACTGATCGGGAGGGTGACCCGTTCTCCACCGGACCGTCCAGAATTCTCCATTCAAAGGATAAAAATCAATATACCCCCAAAACAGGGTATTTTCACCATTATACGAAACAAAATACTCGGATGAATAAAAAAAAGTCCCCATCTCAATCAGGGAATCGGCCTGATTACAAAAAGTATAATGCAGATTCAGAGCATATTCATTCATATCAAATATCAAGTCCCCCCTGGTAATGTTATACCGGTATTCTGTACAATCCGGACAATCGAGCGGGAACCATGCATATAAACTCCACATACCTGAAATGTCATATTTTTCAGTCATCTGGGTCTTTTCTTCTTCTTCAACTTGCTTATCACAACCAGGAAGAGTAAGAAGTATGAAAAAACCAACTGTTCGTAATATATCGTTTACTTTCATCTCCTTATCCGATGAAAAAACTGCCTGTACAAGAAAAGTGGATGGGGAGTTCCCTTCTTTTATTACAAAATTAGTTCATTTCAAACGAGTTGTCAAGGAGATGTACAGAAACTTTCATTCCATGCAAAGCCGGTGTTCCTGATTCGTTTCTTTGAGTATAATTATTTCACCAGCGTATACGCTTCCATTGTATGGAAAAAATCTTCAATGATCTTATCGCGGTCAAAGTTTTCCCAGACGGTGATCATGCGGGTATTTTCGGGGCGTTCCTGCCATTCGTTCTCGATTAATACAGGGCAGGGGATCTGTTTTGATTCAGACCACGATGGATTTTTAACGATAGCCACGGCAGCCATATCGAACAGGGCACGCGAAGGAGGATCTCCGTAGTAGTCGATGTGCTCGAAAAGGTTTACCGAATAATCACCGAAGTTGTCAAATGCAACTCCATGTCTTCCTATTACAGGTTCATCTGTCTTCGTTCCCTTTCCTGGCATTATTTTATTCATCTCATCCTGTGTTACCTTCACTGCATCGGTGCCGGATTCCCTGCCGTACCGTACCGATACCATGTCAAACTCCACATCGGTTTGAAGCACATAACTCATGGCTGCCGTATCGTTTTCCTGGTTGTATTCCCCCGGTTCGGGATAGTTGGAACCCAGCCACACGACTTTAACGGAGTTGGCAATGGCAGGCTCCTTTTCCAGGGCAAGGGCAACATTGGTGAGTTTGCCCACGGCTATCAAAACCAGCTTCTGATCCCGTTTTACCTTCGCTTTTTCAATGATGAAATTCACGGCATCCGATCCATCGAACGATGAGGAAGCAAGCTGATCTTTAATGCGAAGAAAATTCTTATCGGCACCCTTGAATAACGGTATTTTACCATACAGTTCACACAATTTGATAATTCGTTCAGCCTCAGCATAATGATTTTCAATTCCCCCTCCGCTCCGGGTGGCATTAACGGTAACACCCTCAACAGTAAATGTTTCACCGTTAAAAAGCAGGTATGCCAGGGCATGCTGATCATCCAGTTCATTGTTTGCATCCGTATCCAAAATTACGGGGATCTTTTGGGCTGATTGTGCGCCTGACGGCTCTCCGGTATTCCTGCAACCCGGTTGCAGAAGGAGAATAATCAGAAAAACGATTAGCTTCACCTCTTTCATGTTGTTTATAATTTGAAGAAGAAATTTTGTTTAAATATAGTTGTTATTCGACTTTTTATTACTTTCAATGGTTAGATTCCTATTGAAAGAAGGCAAGATGAAAATCATCGTTATTGGCAGTTCAAATACGGATATGGTGGTACAATCCGATCATTTGCCGGCTCCGGGAGAAACCATTCTGGGAGGAACCTTTTTAATGAATCCCGGAGGGAAAGGAGCCAACCAGGCGGTAGCCGCTTCCCGCCTGGGTGGTAACGTAACCTTTGTTTCAAAAACAGGAGATGATGTTTTCGGTAAGCAGACGGTTCAGAACCTCCAGAAGGAAGGGATATACACCGATTTTATCACCATTGATCCTGATCTTCCCTCGGGTATTGCGTTGATCACGGTCGATGCACAGGGGGAAAATTGTATCGTGGTGGCTCCCGGATCCAACATGGCACTCACACCGGATGATTTGGATCTTGCGCTTGACAGGATAAAATTAACAGAGATCATTCTATTACAGCTTGAGATCCCCATTGAAACCGTTCGCTATGCCATTGAAGCCGCAAACCGGCATGGAGGCAAAGTGATCCTTAATCCGGCACCGGCACAAAAACTTCCGGACTCATTACTGAAAAACCTTTACATGATTACCCCGAATGAATCGGAAGCGGAAATCCTTTCCGGGATCAGAGTGGCAGATAAAGCTTCAGCAGAAAAAGCAGCCCTGATCCTGAGGGATAAAGGCATTGAACAGGTGATCATCACCATGGGAGCCAATGGAGCATACCTGTTGTCTGAGAAGTACTCGGAATTGATCCCTGCACCGAAAGTGGAAGCGGTGGATACCACGGCTGCCGGGGATACATTTAACGGTGCCCTCGCGGTTACACTTTCAGAGGGTTTTGATTTACGGGAAGCCGTCCTTTTTGCCAACAGGGCAGCTTCCATTGCCGTGACCAGAACCGGAGCCCAGGCTTCAACACCTTACAGACATGAATTGAAATAACAACATGAAACGAACATAATTATTATTCATCATAACATCATAAGACAGCATGATTAAAAGAAATTTTATTTGGATTATCCTGGTTACCTTATTTGCCTGTACACAGGAGAAACCAGGAAGTGACAAAAAGCTTACGCTTACCGATGGTGAGCAATTTACCATTGCCAGGGAAGAGCTCATGGACAAAATTAAGGGCGGATGGGCAGGACAGGTGATCGGATGTACCTACGGAGGTCCAACTGAATTCCGGTTCAACGGGACCATGATCCAGGATTATCAACCCATACCCTGGCATGAGGGCTACATCAAATGGTGGTATGATCATGCGCCGGGGTTGTACGACGACATTTATATGGATCTGACGTTTGTTGAGGTTTTTGAAAAGGAGGGATTGGATGCCCCGGCACTGTCTCATGCCCGGGCGTTTGCCAATGCGGAATACATGTTATGGCATGCAAATCAGGCGGCTCGTTACAACATCCTCAATGGGATAGATCCACCGGAATCGGGACACTGGTTGAATAATCCCCATGCAGATGATATTGATTTTCAGATCGAGTCCGATTTCGCCGGGTTGATGTCGCCCGGAATGGTTAATCAGGCAACAGAGATATGCGACCGGATCGGTCACATCATGAATTACGGCGATGGCTGGTATGGCGGGGTGTATGTTGCAGCGATGTATTCGCTTGCATTTATTTCGGACGATGCCCGGTTCATTGTTGAGGAAGCATTGAAAGCGATACCGGAAAAGAGCCTTTTCTACCAGTGTATTCACGATGTGATCACGTGGTATGACCGCATGCCGGATGACTGGAAATCCAACTGGTTTGAAGTGGAGAAAAAATGGTCGTCCGATGTTGGGTGTCCTGACGGCGTGTTCCGATCGTTTAACATCGATGCAAAGATCAATGCTGCTTATATTGTGATCGGCCTCCTCTATGGGAATGGGGATTTCGGCAAAACCATTGACATCAGTACACGGTGCGGGCTGGATTCGGACTGTAATCCGGCCAGTGCAGGTGGGATCCTTGGTACGGTACTGGGGTATAACAACATCCCGGATTACTGGAAAATGGGGCTTACAGAAGTTGAAGAAATTGATTTCCAATATACCTCTATGTCACTGAATGATGTTTATGCTATGGGGTACGATCATGCCCTGCAAATGCTCGGGAGGAATGGCGGCACAATTGAAGAGGAAGAAATTACCATACGGTTCCAGGTGCCCGAAACGGTTCGCTTCGAACAGGCTTTTCCCGGACATTATCCCATTGAAAGAAAAAGCATGGATTGGGAAGCCAGGACAATGAACCAGGAGAACCGGGAATGCATGTTCGAATTTGAAGGGATAGGTTTTGTCCTGACGGGTGGTGCACAAAAAGAGGAAGAAATGCTGGAAGAGTATACCCAGCGTGTGGAAGTCTATGTGGATGATGAACTGGCAGAAACGGTGGATCTTTCCACCCGCTTTATTACCAGGAGACATGATATTTGCTGGAGATACAACCTCACGAATCAGAAACATACCGTACGCCTGAACTTATTGAATCCAAAACCCGGATACCGGTTGTGGCTGGGAGATGTTGTCGTTTATTCGGATAAACAAATGAATTATTCCTATTAATCTTTACTACCATGTATATCGTACCTTCATACACCGTTGCTGTATTTTTTACGATCATAACCATGTTGTGCTGGGGGTCCTGGGCGAACACCCAGAAGCTGGCCGGTAAAACATGGCGGTTTGAACTCTATTATTGGGATTATGTTATCGGGATCCTGATCCTCTCCCTGGTTTCGGCTTTGACGCTGGGAAGCTTTGGTGAGCAAGGAAGGAGTTTTTTTCAGGATCTGCAGCAGGCAGAATGGGGTAACCTGGGCAGCGCTTTTCTCGGGGGTGTGGTTTTTAACCTGGCAAATATCCTCCTGGTGGCTGCCATAGCCGTTGCCGGAATGTCAGTTGCTTTTCCCGTGGGCATTGGTATCGCCCTGGTTCTTGGTGTGCTGATCAATTATATCGCTGCTCCTTACGGTAATCCAATCCTGATCTTTGTGGGAGTAGCCCTGGTAACTGTAGCCATTATTCTGGATGCTGCAGCATATAAAAAACTGACGGAAACAAGTCGAAAAGTTACAGCAAAAGGGCTTCTTCTATCCGTATGTGCCGGTGTTCTCATGGCACTGTTTTACCGGTTTGTTGCCAGTTCATTATCAGCAAGTTTTGAGAATCCGGAACCGGGTAAAATTACTCCCTATACCGCTGTATTCGTATTCTCAATCGGTGTATTCATCAGTAATTTCCTGTTCAATACGCTGTTCATGAAAAGACCGGTCGAAGGGAATCCGGTCACATTTAAACAATATTTTCAGGGAAATATAAGGCTTCATTCCACCGGTTTTCTTGGGGGTATTATATGGTGCATTGGGATGGCTTTGAATATTGTTGCAGCGGGTAAAGCCGGATATGCCATTTCATATGGCCTGGGCCAGGGAGCTACCCTGATCGCTGCCTTATGGGGAGTCTTTATATGGAAAGAATTCAAAGATGCTTCGAAGGAAACCAACCGGCTGTTGCTTTTCATGTTCCTCTGCTTTGTGGCCGGGCTGGGATTGGTCGTATTTGCCGGTGCATGATTTTGATTGGGAACCGTGTGCCGGGGTTGAAAAGTACTGGTGATCCAAATGCAAAGGGGCTGTCTCAAAAGTTAGAAATAACGTCATTCTGAATTCCAGCCTGCCGGCTGGAATTCAGAATTTTAATCCTCCTTCGCGTTCCGCTTCGGCGGACGAGAAGGTGTGGTTTAATTCCCCGGGGTTCTACCCCGGAAAGACGGGTCCAGGGTTCTACCCTGGGGTTTCATACCTTTGATTATGCTAATAATCAGGCGTATGAGATCCTGAATCAAGTTCAGGATGACCAACAATTTGACTTTTGAGACACCGTCAGGTTTGTCAGTTTATTCCTTCTTCTTACCGCTTTTATCCGGGAAGGGTGGAATTGGCGGAATGGTATCTTTCCAGGTTTTTACCTCTTCCAGGATCACTTCAATCGCTTTATCCAGCTGGTCATCCTGCCCTTCGTACAATTTTACAGGATCGTTTTCTATAATAATATCCGGAGTAACGCCTTCTCCTTCGATAACAAACTGGCTGCCATCCTTGGCGTATGGTCCGAACGACGGTGTGATCAGCGATCCTCCATCGATCAGTGGTTGTGCGCCGCTGTAACCCACAACGCCACCCCACGATCTTGTACCGATGGTTTTACCCAGTTCCAGTACCTGGAAACGATAGGGAAACAGATCACCATCCGATGCAGAATATTTATCCATCAGCGTCACTTTGGGACCAAGGTGCATGCCTCCCGGGCTGGTAGCACCCTCTTTCCAGCCGGTGGAGTAGTTAAAATAGTTAATTTTTCGCACCAACCGTTCAATGATCATTGGAGAGACATTTCCTCCGCCATTTCCCCTAACATCGATGATCAATCCTTTTTTGTTTAGCTGGGGATAGAAATGCTTTACGAATTCATTCAATCCCGCAGCGCTCATATCCGGAATATGTAAGTACCCGACCTGGCCGCTGGTTTTTTCATTTACGTAATTGATGTTATCCTGTACCCAGTTGTAATAATACAGCTTTCCCTCATCACGGACAGGCTTAACCAGTACATCCCGGCTTCCATCAGTGGATGGTTTGTTATTCACTGTCAGCATTACTTCTTTACCTGCTTTTCCGATCAGCAGGGAATAGATATCCTTCACTTCATTTGTTGTTTTCTCATCGACAGCCAGGATATAATCTCCCTCATTCACGTTCACTCCAATATCTTTCAGGGGTGATCTCAGTTGATTGCTCCAGTTGGCACCATCAAGGATCCGATCGATTTTAAAATATCCTGATTTGTCCCTGGAAAGTTTTGCTCCCAGCAGACCCATGGGTATTCTTTCGGGCATGGGTCTTTCTCCGTTGTTCACATAGGTATGACCCACACTCAGTTCGCCAACCATCTCCCCGATAATATACGACAAATCGGAGCGGTGGGCTACATACGGTACAAGCACCCCGTATTTTTCACGCATGGCTTCCCAATCCACTCCATGCATATTCGGAGCGTAAAAGAAATCACGCATGTGGCGCCAGCTCTCATCAAACATCTGAGCCCACTCTTTTTTAAGATCAGCATACACTTTCATGCTTGTAAGATCCAATGGTTTTGATATCTTAACCGGCCCGGAGGGTGTATTGATTACCTCGAATTGCCGGCCCATTCGAACCAGCATCTTTTTTCCATTCGATGAGATAGTATATTGAACATTGGTACCGAGTTCAGTCTCTTTTTTGGCTTTGAGATCATACATTTGCATTTTGG
>CAZTES010000056.1:0-17070 GCA_964612275.1 uncultured Rikenellaceae bacterium | reverse complement strand
ATTTCACCGCTAAACTGGGGAGTGGATGGATTTTATGATGTATTTTTGCGGGGAGGCGATCTTCAGAAAATCGCACCACAGGCATTGTCTCTTATACTCTTTTGTGTTGTAACCATGCTGTTGGCATTTCAGTACGAACGGCTGAAAAAATCTTTGCATTGAAACAGGGATAAGAATGAGCAAACGGATTTATGTAACCGGTTTTGGAATAATCACTGCTATAGGTGATAATGTTAATGAATCCCTGCATTCATTGATGAACTCGAATTCCGGTATAGGCGATATCACTTACCTGGAAACCATCCATAAAAAGTCACTGCCGGTTGCCGAAGTGAAACATAGCAATGAAGAACTGGCTGAACTTGCCGGGAAAGAGGATCATACCAAATTTACCAGATCGGCTCTGCTGGGAATGATTGCCGCTAAGGAAGCGGCAACAAGAGCCGGGATCTATCCAAACATGCAGGATGACATGAGGGAAGGTGTGGTTTCTGCCACCACGGTAGGAGGCATGGATAAATCGGAAATTCATTATTACGATTATCTCGCCTCCGATCGGTTTCGCATCTATGTTGATACACACGATTGCAGTGACAGTACCGAAAAAATTGCTGATCTGCTTCATGTTACGGATTACCTTTCAACCATCAGTACTGCCTGCTCCTCTTCAGCCAATGCGATCATTTTCGGGGCGCAGCTTATCAGAAACAACATTCTGGACCGTGTCATTGCCGGGGGTACGGATGCCCTATCAAAATTCACCCTGAACGGATTCAATTCGTTGATGATTCTGGATGGAAGACCCTGTCGTCCGTTTGACCAAAACCGGAAAGGATTGAACCTGGGAGAAGGAGCAGGTTATGTTGTTCTCGAATCGGAGCAGGCAGCCGGCAACAGGAAAGTATATTGTGAATTGAAAGGATATGCCAATGCCAATGATGCATACCATCAGACCGCTTCATCGCCCGAGGGGATCGGTGCATTTCTTTCCATGAAAGAAGCGTTGCTTCAAAGTGGTCTGCAAAAAGAAGCGATACATTACATCAATGCTCATGGTACCGGGACAGAGAACAATGACCTTTCAGAAGGAATTGCCATCGAAAGAATCTTTGGTGGATCGGTTCCATTGGTCTCTTCAACCAAACCCTTTACCGGACACACCCTCGGGGCGGCAGGAGGAATTGAGGCAGTGTTTTCTATTTTATCGATTATCCATCGGGTATGTTATCCCAATCTGAATTTTGAACAGCAGATGGCAGAACTGAATTTTCAACCGGTTAAAGTGCTGGTGACAGACAAAAAAATTGAGCATGTCCTGAGTAACTCATTTGGCTTTGGAGGGAATAACTCCAGCCTTATCTTTTCGGCTTATTGATATGGAAGCTTTCATTAATGGTATAGGAAATATCTCGCCACAAAAGACCTTTGACAACTCCCTGTTTCTTGATGAGATTGTCAGGCATGAAAGGTCCTTCCTGAAATGCATTGAGCCAGATTATAATGAAATGATACCCAAAGGAGTACTTCCACGACGGCTCAGCCGGAGTTTGAGAATCGGTGTTACCGCTGCAGCGCTTTCCCTGAACGACGCAACAGTGACGGAACCCGATGCCATTATTACCGGAACAGGAATGGGGATGCTGGCGGATACGGAAAAATTCCTGACAACCATGATTGATAATCAGGAGAAATTCCTGAATCCGACATCGTTTATCCAATCTACACATAATACCATTGCAGCCTATATTGCCGTCATGCTGAAATGCAATAAATACAATATTACCTATGTTCATGGAAGCCTCTCTTTTGAAAACGCACTCCTGAATGCATTGCTGCTGATACATGAAAAACCGGAAAACAACATATTGGTCGGTGGAGTTGATGAAATAACCCCCCAACACCATGAGATAAAGTCGGTAAATCACAGATTTAAAAAAGAGTTGATCGATCATCTGAAACTGGCATCATATGAGTCCGAGGGAACGGTCCCCGGAGAGGGATCCATCTTCTTTACCCTCAATGCGAAAAAGAGCAATAACAGTTACGCCGTGATACGTGGATTGGAAACCTATTATAAACCGGGAAATCTGGATGAATCTGAAAAAAGAATATCCGAATTTCTGATGCGCAAACAGTTATCTGCAGATCGCATTGACCTTATTATTTTCGGCCTGAATGGGGATATGCATGCAAACAAGGTATACAAACACCTTCAAAATGGCTTGTTTAAAAATACCAATCAGGCCTGTTTTAAACACCTGTGTGGAGAATACCCAACATCATCAGCATTTGGAGTATGGCTTGCCGCGAATATCATCCGGAGAAAGACCATCCCGGACATCATTCAGGTGAACGGACCCTTTGCCCGGAGAGAAGTACGCAATATCCTGGTATATAACCATGACAGAAATGTAAATCATTCACTGATTCTTCTTTCAGAAACAATATAATATTTCAACTCGTTTGGATTTGATCATCTGTTAAGGTATATTTAATTATAGAATCAATTCTGTAACGGATCCTTTACCAGTTTGTGAATAGAGAGGGAAATACATCCTGGCCTTAAGATGACCATGAATGCCATAAAGATCATACAGGACGGAGAGCTTATCCTTAAATCCAGAATCAATGGCGACTTCAGGGGTTTTGATAAGGAAATGCTTTTTCCGCTCATTAACCGTCAGTACTGGATCCAGACAACACGGAAATATTGGTATTATCGGGCATATCAACCATCCATTAGCATCTATAAATACGATAACAACTATTATTTTCTGGTTGACGGTCAATCGGAATTTGTATCCGTGGAACAGGTTGCCGATGTGTTGGAAGATATTATTGTTAGTGATTTCGCCGGCTGGACCGGAGATACCTGTTTCGAGTTGAGCAACGGACAGATATGGCAACAGGATGAGTATTCCTACCGGTATCACCATGCATTCAGACCCACCGCTGTGATTTACAGTATCGGTCTGGGATATAAAATGATTGTGGAAGGAGAAGCGATCCGTGTAAAAAAAATCAACTAGCTACTGGTGGATTAAATAAAATTCTTCCATCAGGGGTCTCCATTTTTCCATCAACTCCTTATTGAGATCCAGCGGAGGGGAGGCATCTTCCGGCAAAAAAGATTTATAGGGGTGCTTCTCTGAATATTTTTCAAATTCACCCCGCAATTTTTTTAATTCTTCCGGTTTGGTTAACAGATCGATGGTTGATGCCGCGATGGCTTTGGCGCCTGCGTTTAGTCCTTTCCATGCTGTGGATCCGTAATTACCGGCAACGGTAGACCAATGGTGTCCGATAGCACCCGGCACAGCTCCTGGAAAAAGGATTGTTGCTGTTGGAGCAATGAGAGATACATCTCCTACATCGGTTGATCCACCCCCGACAGCAACACCGGTTGGAGCCTTCAGGGAATCTACTTTATCCGGCATTCCGATCTCTTCTTTTTTCAGGTTTTTTTGCAGTGCTTTTGCAAAAGCTTTCTCGTCATCCACCCATTCCGGCATGCCCACGAGTTCAATATTTTTCTGGAATAGTTCGGCGGCTGCCTGGTTGGCATGTTTCTGGTGTACTGCCGTGAGGCATCGGATATCAGCCAGTTCTGTTCCGGTAGCTAACGCGGCTCCTCTGGCACAATCGATAACCCGTTCATACATCGATTCTACGCGTTCATCCGTATTCCGGACATAATACCAGACACTGGCTTTATCCGGGACCACATTGGGCGCTTCACCTCCCTCCAGGATAATGTAATGCATGCGGTAGGTGTAGTGAAGATGTTCACGAAGGAAATTGGTGGCAATGTTCATCAGTTCAACAGCATCCAGGGCACTCCGCCCACTCCAGGGGGACCCTGCACTATGTGCGGTACTGCCGCGAAAGGTAAAAATGGTGGAAAACACAGCATTCCCTCCCTTACCATACGACGTTCCAAACTTGCTGCTGCTATGGTTATCAATCACAGCATCCACCTCGTCAAACAAACCTGCCCTGATCATATAAGGGCGACTGATGATCGTCTCCTCTGCAGGGGAGCCGAACACCTTGATGGTTCCTTTTATATTGAATTGATCCATGGCTTGCTTCACGGCAATGGCTGCCGCTGCAGCGGCAGTGCACATGGTGTTGTGACCACAACCGTGCCCCGGAGCACCTTCCACGAGAGGATCCTGTTCCGGAACCCTCCCTTTTTGAGAGAGCATGGGAAGTGCGTCAAATTCACCCAGCAAACCAATGACCGGTTTTCCGGATCCATAGGTTGCCACAAAACAGGTCGGTATTCCGGCTAATCCCCGCTCAACTTCAAAACCGGCCTCTTCAAGCGTAGTGGCCAGCAATTCCGACGATCTGTACTCCTGTAACCCCAGCTCGGCAAAAGACCATATGGCATCAGAAATAGTACCAAATTTTTCAAAGATTTCTTGTTGCGAAAGATAATCCAGTACAGCTTTTTTCGCAGGATAGGGCTCTTGGGGAAACAATGGCTGTGAGAAAAGATAAAAACAGGCAATCAAAACGATCCGGATGGATCCCTTGTGAATGGTACAATCAGAATATCTCATAATCAGGTTATTTAATGGTTAAAAATAGGACATTCATCTTTCAATTGATGCAGCCGCCAAATGCCAGAGATTTGATCCATGAAAGGAATTCTGTATGCCGCTTGTTTTAAAGGATATCAAAACTATAATTTTTGGCATGAGAGAAAAAATCCATACATTAGTAGGCAGTACTAATTTAACAATTTATTCTCATGAAAAAGATTTTTTATGTTTTGATTTTTGTACTGATTAGTTCCTTTACCTTTGCACAGGAACAGGAAGAAGGGATCACCAAAGGAGACATGGAACTCAGTTTTTATGGTCTGGTTTTTACAACCGTTGGAACCGATTATAACATTGCTATGGGGACCATTTTTGCTTCTTATGGGCACTATTTTACGAAAAATTTGCTGGTTGGTGTTGCTCCGGGAATAACCATTACATCTGCAATGGGGGAAACATCTACCGATTTTAGTTTTCAGGTTTTTTCAGCATTTAATTTCATGGTAGACAAGAAACTGGTTCCTTATGCAAGAGCTTCCTTTTACCAGTATTCTGTTGATATTCCTGAAGGCGCTAAATTCAACGATTATTCCTATCTTCAGGTAGGGGGTGGATTCAAGATGTTTTTTACCCCACAGATTGCATGGGATACATCACTGAACTTTGGTTTTGGACTGTCCAAAGCATCTGAGGGAGCAACCATGATGTTGCTTACAGGTTTAGCATTCAAGTTTTAATTCAGTAACAAATAAATTATCCCCCATGAGAAGACCCTTACTGGCCTTTATAACATTTCTGGTTTGCCAGCTCTCCTTTTCTCAGGTGCTGGTCTATATGGATCAAAACATACCCATTGAAAACAATGAGGTTGGTGTTATGGAGGTCAGTACGGATGGTCGTTTTGTCGCCATAGGGTTGAAAAAAGAAGGGAAAATTATCCTCTGGGATCTGATCGCAAAACGGCAGTTGCATGAGCTGAATCATGACTCCAATAAACCCGTTACTGCATTGCTGTTTGACTCAAAGAATCAATACCTGGTTTCGGGATCGGAGGATAAAAAGATCATCTTGTGGGACCTCTATTCCGGAACAGAGCAGAAAAGCATTACGGAATACGGAGGTAAAATTTCTCACCTTTCCCTGAATCCGGAAGAAAATTTGCTGGCAGTCGGAGGAAGTGAAAGGGAAGTCTATATCTTTAATTTTCCTGACGGATCGTTGAAGGGTGTATTGAAAGGAGCCCATAAGAAGGGTGTCTTCTTTACCTCCTTCAACCGTAGTGGAACACAGCTGGTATCGGTAGGATATAACAATGAAATGGCATTCTGGGATCCCTTTAAACTTATTCTGATCCGGAAATCGGAATTAAGCCCCAATACCATTCCCGAATCGGGTATAACGGTTACATCTGCATCCACCACCGTCGATAAAAGGCTTATTGGAATCGGTTACGAAGAGGTGAAACTTGCCAAAGGAGGCCAATCCATGATCTTTCGTTTTAATACCGCGTTTTACGATTGGGAAACGGGAATGCTGGTTAAAACAATAGAAGGGAATGCGAAAAAAATAGACTTTATCAGTATGTCCGGAGACGGGAATTATTACCTGACCGATAATTCCACCGTCAGGGAAAAGAAAATAACCATCTGGAACTATCAAACAGGAGTTGAAGAACAAAAACAGGTGATTGAAGGAGACATCACAAACCTGACCCTTTCGGACAGGGGTGACTGGATGGGCGTGGCTTATGAAAGTGAGTCCGGGGGCTCTGGTGTCAGTATGTATAAACTGTCCGGACTGGAAACAGCATCCATAAGCCAAATGCTCTCTACCAAAACGGAAGATCAAAAACCACTCGGACGGACAGAGACAACATCCTATAACCTGCCCACCATTACGACCGACGGGAAAGTCATCATATCAGAAGGTAAATATTATGGACTGATCATTGGGATTAATGATTACCAGGACCCCATGATCAACGACCTGGACGAACCATTGAAAGATGCACAAAAACTCTACGATATTCTGACAGGAAGCTATACGTTTGAGCCGGGAAATATCATCTTTCTGAAAAATCCAACCTATGAGGAGATGATCACTGCACTGGACAACCTGGAGAGAATTGTCACGCCGAAAGATAATCTTTTGATTTTTTATGCCGGACACGGCCACTGGGATGAGAATGCCCAGAGAGGATACTGGCTCCCTTCTGATGCAAAGCAGCAAAATACAGCAAACTGGTTCCGCAACAGCACGCTGAGCGGATACATCAGCAGCATAAAATCCAACCATACCCTGTTGATCGCAGATGCATGTTTTAGCGGAGGAATTTTTAAAACCAGAGCTGCTTTCGGAACTCCCTCCATGGCCATTCAAAAATTATACGAGCTTCCGAGCCGTAAAGCAATGACCAGCGGGACACTGAAAGAAGTCCCCGATAAAAGCGTTTTCTTACAGTACCTTACGAAACGGTTGATCGATAACGAAGAACAATACCTTCCCTCCGAACAGCTTTTTTATAGCTTCAAACCGGCAGTGCTGAACAATAGCATCAATGTTCCTCAATTCGGAGAGATTAAAAATGCCGGCGATGAGGGAGGGGATTTTATCTTCATTAAAAAAGAATAAACCGGAAGTTAAAATCTCCAGGTTCGCTTTACAATCTCCTGGTAACTGTTATACCCTGTAATAGGAATAACCCATTCCGGCATGGGATGAAAACCTTCAACATTCCGGATATTCAATTTCCTTTCAATGATCAACAGTTCCACTGGCTCATCACCAGTGCAGTTGAAAGATAAACAGAGAGGATGAGCATGCAATCCATGGTATTGCATTTCACAATACTCGGAAGGCCAACTACGGTATGCATCAGGATAGATTGGACGGTTATTCAACGAAGTAAAAATCAACCCGGCATCCCTGGAGAAAATGATTTCACAAAATGCAGCCTCCCTGTGAGTGGTTACAGTGAGTTCAACAGAACGCCGGTTTTCAATAACCGTGTCTGAGATGATTTTTAATTCAGGAAGAGGCAAGGAAAGAACCGGTGCAGCACTTTTTAACCGTAACCGTTCGGCATGAGGATAAATCTCGGTTAACGGCTCTCTGACCCCATCCTTGAAAAATTGACTGTTCCATTCATCCGTTTCAAGGAATTCCGATACCCAATAAGCACGACTGCTGTCCCCGTCGAAGTAATAATTCAAACTGGTTTGTAACGGTCTTTCAGGTGTGGGTTTCGAAGTGAGATGCGCCATGAGGAAACCTGCTCCGGAAATAACCAGAGCAACCAGTGGAAAGATCCAGAATCTTTTTTTGGTGAGCAGGCAAATGGGAACAATCAAATACCCCCACAGAATAACCAACAGGAACAATCCGGCAAAAACCAACTGCAATCCCAGGGCAATATAAAACAAATTGCTGTAGGGTACATACAATCCAATGATCGGGAGAAAAGCAACAAGATGAATGATATAGAAAAGAGATTTTCTGTTTTCAAATGAGAGATCTTTTAAAACGGTAAAAACCCCAACGGCAAGGAGGAAGAATAATGGAACAACAGCCAGGTACGATGCGGTTGGAATCAAAAAATGGAATACAAATAACAGGAGAACATTGAAAAGGATTATGCCTGAAAACAATTCAAGAACCCTGAAACGCTTTTGCAGGAGTCCATAAACCAGGGAGAAGACAGCAATGGACAAAGCGGAAAAAGTGAAGAAATAGTATTTAACATTGTAAAAATTGAAATCATAAAAATGAGCGTAATGGGGATACCCTGTTTTTATTCCTTTGAGTAATAACCAGGAAATGAAAAGAATGAATGCCAGTGTAAAAATAAAGATCGAGGAGCCCACCAAGACCCTTCCCCACCGCAACTGACGTTTTTTAAAACCGAAATAGAAAAACAGAATAGCGAGCACAGTAACAATCACAATAAACACCAGGCTCAGTCTGGCTGAATAGATGATCATGAAAGATCCGATCCAGTTGAAAAAAATGGCATCTTCTGATTTTGTATTTTTCAGGGAAATATTCCCGAAATGACGGGCAATAGCCATGATGTAATCACCATGGTGTTGCAGGCTTCTGAGGTTAAGATTTCCAGGTGAATCCGTCATGCTGTGGTAGTTCACATAATCGTCAATGAAAGCCATGTTGATCCCGGATAGACCAGCCCTGCGAAACATGGTAAAATCGGAATCGTTGGGCATTCGCTTATAGATCTCATAAAATACCGAACCGGAATACAATCTGGGCATAGCCCTGTTCAGTTCCCGAATGACCCATCCGTTGTGTTCATTGAATTCGTATGCCAGTGTGGGGCCACCAGACCCCCTGGCTTCAATATTGATAACCACTCCAATGTTTTCCACTAAAGGATGTTCTTCTGCAAAAACTTTTGCTCCAAACAATCCGGATTCTTCACCATCGGTAAAAAGAAAGATAATGTCATTATTGAATGGTTCACAGTTTGTTAAAGCTCTAGCCGCTTCTAACATGGATACAACCGCTGATCCGTCATCGGCTGCACCCAGTGTATGGGGACACGAATCATAATGCCCGAGAAACAAAACCGCCTTGTCCCCGGTCCCGTTTCCCTTCAATATCCCGAAAATATTGGAAACATAACCGGCCCGTATACCGGAATGATCATGAACAGCAGTCGTATCCTGTTCCCCGTATTCCAATCCGAGATTTAACAACTCGTTTTTAATGTATTCTTTAACCCTCGTATGTTCTGCTGTACCAAGACAATGAGGTGCCCGGGCGATCTGAACGGTATGAGAGAATGCCCGTTCGGATGAAAATTGATCCTCAGGCGCATCGGAAGAAACCACCGCAGGAGGAGAGCATAAAATCAAGGATACAAAGAAAGTGAGCATTATGACTACGATGAAAAAAATCTCCGGAAGATATTTTTTCAATGAATTCATTGGTTTTGGATTGATTGTTTGTTGAAGGTAGTAAAAAGTAATTCAACCTGCAATGAACAAAACGACAAGCACTAAATCACCGGGAAAAATAGACAAACCGGTGTAAAGTGTTAAATTTTTTATCAGTTTGTATCATACTCAAAAAGAGATAGTTATTATTTTACTGTAAATATTTTTTTCAGCATTGATCGGCAAAAAATTTTATAAAAATTTTGTAATAAGCAGAATACCAGAGGGTTAGAATGCTTTGGCATGAGAGTTGATATAGATGTGATACAAACGGATCATTACAAAAAAAAATAATCATTAAAATTTATGGAGGAATTAACAATGGAAAAACGAATTTTATTAGTGGATGATGAATCATCCTTGAGAAGAAGCCTGACCTTAGGATTAAACCAAAGAGGCATAGCCGTTGAAAATTGTGAGACGGGGTTGTCTGCTCTGCAAAAGCTGGAATCACTTAAAAAGAAAGAGATTCCATTGGATTCCATCGTGCTGGATATTTTATTGCCAGACATCAATGGTGTTGAACTGGGAAAGATGATCAAATCAAAATATCCGGATACACCGGTTATCTTCATTACCGGTTATGCTGATAAAGTGAGGAATGAAATTGAATTCCTGGAAGCAAGCCGGTTACTCGAAAAGCCTTTCACCATTGACGATTTGACCAATAAATTCAACGAAGTGCTGGATCTTCCCGAAACAGCAGAGGAGGTTGAGGTTCCGGAAAAGGAGAAAGCGGCCATTTCCAAATCGGCTTTTATGATGTTGAAAATCAATAAGGATGCAAATTTCTTTAGCATATACCGGGAACTCTATTTCATGGACAACGTTCTCTATTGCGATGCTACTCAAGGGGAATACGATATCATCCTGCTGGTTCATGCTGACACCATCGACGAATGCAAAGAGATACTTGAAAACAGAGTAAAGAAAATGGATGGTGTTGATGAGGTTGATTTTATGAAAGTTGGTTCCATTCCCGAAAATGAAAATATCAGGGAGATTGTTGAACATGCAGAAATCACACTTTCTGATGACAAAGCAAAAGAACGGAATTTTAGCCAGCATGTATGTTCTTATGTGCTTATCGAATTAGAAAATGAGCATCTCGAGAAGGTATACTCGGTATTGCATTCGGAAGAAAACGTTGCTTTTTGTGACGTTACAACAGGAAAATATCACCTTGTACTGATGGTTCATGGCAGTTACTTCACTGAGGTTGAAAGGTTTGTTGAAAACAAGATCATCGGTTTGGATGGTGTTTTGAAAGTGAAAAAATTCCCGGTTGTTAACATGTTTGAGATGTAAAAATGATGAGTTTTATCATTATCATTTTTCTTTGTCACTGTTATATTTAACCGCTCATAAGCAGAGCATTTCATAAAACACTCAAGTTAGAGTAAAGGATAGATCATGGTATGGTACCCGGTCTCCGGGTAGCCATATCATGGTTTGTATTTTGATAAAAAGAGGCCGATGGCTGAGAGGGATATACAGGAGAGCGGACCGCAAATTAAAGATTTCAAAATTGATCTGATCACAAAAAAGGATCAGACAGGAGCATTAATTCCACTGTTGCAATCTGCTCAGGATTCTTATGGTTACATTCCGGAAAAGGTGATCCACTATGTCAGTGAAGTGGTTGGCATACCGGCTGCCGAGATTTATGGTGTGATTACTTTCTATGCTCAATTCCGGTTGAAACCCTTGGGCAAGCATGTCATAAAAATTTGTGAGGGAACCGCCTGCCATGTCAATGGGGCAAAAAGTATTCTTAAGATCCTTCAGAATGAGCTGGGTATTACCGTGAATGAAACAACTGATGACGGGCTGTTTACACTACAGTCCGTTGCCTGTCTTGGTTGTTGTTCGCTTGCTCCGGTAATCATGATCAATGAAGAGACCTATGGCAACCTTACACCCGACAGGACAAAAAAGGTGTTGAAGAAATACAAAAAACAATCGTTAGACTAGAAGATTAGTGAACATGGAAATAAAAGTTGGCCTGGGGACTTGTGGTATTTCAGCGGGAGGAGACTCGGTATACAAAGCGCTGCAAAAAACCTTGCGGGAAAAAAAGTTGGATATTCCGGTAAAGGAGACAGGTTGCATGGGAATGTGTTACGAAGAGGTACTCGTGGAAGTGGTAAATGAGAAGGAGAGTTTTTTGTATGCGAAAGTAACAGCGGATAAAGTCGAACGAATTGTTGACCAGCATATTCTGAATAAACAACCGGTTGAAGAGTGGATCGTTAGAAGCAATACCATATCCCTTCAGGAGGATTTTTTTAAGAAGCAGAAGCGGATTGTACTGAGAAACTGCGGAGTGATCGACCCAACATCCATTGAGGAATATATTGATAGAGAAGGATACCAGGCCATTCAGAAAATTATTAAAGGCTTTTCACCGGATGAAGTGATTACTATGGTGATGGATTCCGGTTTGCGCGGACGGGGTGGCGGTGGATTTCCTACAGGGCTGAAATGGAAATTTGCACGAGGATCGGCAGGAGATAAAAAATACATCATTTGCAATGCTGATGAAGGGGATCCCGGCGCATTTATGGACCGGAGCATTCTGGAAGGGGATCCCCATGCTGTTTTGGAAGGGATGATGATTGCTGCCTATACGATCGGTTCGGATGAAGCCTATGTGTATGTCCGTGCTGAATATCCTCTCGCCATTAAACGATTGCGGCGGGCAATCGAGCAATGTGAAAGAAAAGGCTTTCTTGGAGAAGGAATATTTGGCTCTGATTTCGATTTCAGGATAAAAATAAAGGAAGGGGCAGGCGCTTTTGTTTGTGGTGAGGAAACTGCGTTAATTGCCTCCATTGAAGGGAAAAGAGGTGTTCCAAGATTGCGCCCTCCGTTTCCGGCAGTAAAAGGATTATGGGGTAAACCAACCAACATCAATAATGTAGAGACCTACGCCAATATTCCCTGGATCATTCGCAATGGCCCTGGTCAATTTGCTGCGCTTGGTACACCGAAAAGCAAGGGAACAAAAGTATTTGCCCTGGCAGGTAAGATCGCGAGAAGTGGTCTGGTTGAAGTACCCATGGGACTGACCATCAATGAGATTATTTTTGAGATTGGTGGAGGAATAAAAGCAGGGAAAGATTTTAAAGCAGTACAGATGGGAGGCCCCTCCGGAGGATGTATACCGGCTTCAATGGGAGATTTGAAAATCGATTATGACGAAATAACCCAGACAGGCGCCATCATGGGTTCGGGTGGTTTAATCGTACTCGATGAAACTACCTGTATGGTCGACCTGGCAAAATTCTTTCTCAACTTCACACAAAACGAGTCGTGCGGTAAATGTACCTTTTGCAGGATCGGGACCAAAAGAATGCTTGAGATCCTGGAGAGAATAACAGCAGGTGAAGGAAAAGAAAATGATATTGAGTTGCTGGAGGAGTTAGCACAGAAAATAAAAAACAGCAGCTTGTGTGGACTGGGACAGACAGCACCCAATCCGGTATTGACAACGATCAAATATTTCAGGGAGGAATATGAAGCCCATATTCATGAGAAAAGGTGCCCTGCCCATAGCTGTGCAGCACTGCTTACCTACTCCATCATTCCGGAAAAATGTACAGGTTGCACCTTGTGTGCTATTAAATGCCCGGTCAATTGCATAGCGGGAGAGAAAAAAGAACCCCATACCATTGATCAGGAAGCCTGTATCAAGTGTGGACAATGTTATGATGTATGCAAATTTGAAGCAGTGGAAAAATATTAACCGGTTGATCCATGAACATGGGAATAATAAACGTAACCATTAACGGCAAGCAAATCACAACTGTACCAGGGAAAACCATACTCGAGGTTGTCCATGAGCATAAGATTGACAGGATCCCGACGTTGTGTCATGATAAACGGATCGAACCGTACACATCATGCTTCTTGTGTGTGGTTGAAGTGGAAGGGATACAAAAACTGATCCCCTCCTGTTCTACCATGGTTCAGGATAACATGGTTATCCATACAAACAGCGAACGGGTCAGGAGTTCGAGAAAAACAGCTTTGGAACTGCTGCTTTCAAACCACTATGCCGATTGCATTGGCCCGTGCATTGAAAACTGTCCCGCCCACGTAGATGCACAGGGTTATATTGCCCTGATTTCTGCAGGGAGATACCGTGATGCGATCCGGCTGGTGAAAGAAAATAATCCCCTTCCACTCTCCATTGGCAGAATATGTGTCAGGGATTGTGAAGCAGCCTGTCGCAGGGCAATTGTGGATCAACCCGTGGGTATTAACTATTTGAAACGGTATATTGCCGACCTGGAGGGAGAAAATAAGTGGATCCCTACCCTCAAAGAGAAGCAGAAGAAGAAAGTGGCTGTGATCGGTGGTGGTCCGGGTGGGCTAACCTGTGCCTATTACCTGACCCTGGAAGGATACGGAGTTACCATCTTTGAAAAGCTGCCGGAACTGGGGGGGATGCTGAGGTATGGCATACCCGAATACCGGTTACCAAAAAAAATTCTGGATGCTGAGATCAATTGGATAACCGGGCTGGGTATCCAGGTGAAAACGGGTGTGGAGTTTGGTAAACAGATCAACATCAAATCTCTTCGTAATGAAGGATTTAATGCAATATTCATTGGTGTTGGAGCCCACCGGGCAAGCAAAATGAGGGTCGAAGGAGAAAACGATACCGATGGTGTCATTCCGGGAATAGATTTTTTGCGAGATGTAATCCTTAATGGTGTTCCAGAAATCAAAGGGAAAGTGGCAATTGTAGGTGGTGGGAATACAGCAATTGATGCAGCCAGAACCGCATTGAGATGCGGTGTTGATGAGGTGAAAATCATTTACCGGAGAAGCCGGAACGAAATGCCTGCCCATGACGAAGAGATTGAAGCTGCGCAACAAGAAGGCGTTGAAATCCATTTTCTTACTCTGCCCAAATCGATCATACGAGACGGGAAAAAATTAAAGGCGATCGAATGCCTGAAAATGAAACTGGAAGATGCCGGCCCGGGAGAACGACCCAAACCCGTTCCCATTCCAGGATCTGAATTCATTATGGCGTGTGACTACCTGATCAGTGCAATCGGACAACAGGTCGAATCATCCTCCCTGACAGGAGAAAAAGACCTGAAATTGGAGAGCTGGGGTACCGTTGTGGTGGATCAAAAGACAGGGGAAACATCAATCCCCGGAGTGTTTTCCGGTGGAGATGTCGTTACGGGTGCATATACAGCAATCAGCGCCATTGCACAGGGCAAACAGGCAGCACATTCCATTGATCAATACCTTAAAACCGGTCAGACCGGCAGGGGAAAGGGGAAATTTCTGAGTTTTAAACACCTGCTTAGCGAAATTCCTCAGTGGGAATTGGAACATGTTACAAAAAGTGAACGGGTTAACATGCCGGAAATTCCGCTTGCCATCCGAAAAAAGACGTTCAGGGAAGTGGAAACAGGACTCACTGAAGAGCAATCCTGTAGAGAATCGGAACGCTGCCTGGAATGTGGGTGTTCAGAATATTATGACTGTACATTAAGAAAATTGGCGGATGAATTTGACCTGGATATGTCCGATTATTTGGGAGAGACAAGGAAATATAAAGTCGATACACGACACCCATTTATTCTGCTGGATCCGAATAAATGCATCAATTGTGGCCGATGTACCAGAACCTGCTCGGAAATATTAAAAGTGGCTTCACTGGGATTCGTCTACCGGGGATTCAAGGCCATTGTCAAACCCGCCATGGAAAAGTCGCTGCTCGATACAAATTGCATCTCCTGTGGCAATTGCATCGATACATGCCCTACTGGTGCGATTACCGAAAAATTCCCCTTTAAAGTGTTGGGTACACTGCCGAAAGAAAATAGAGAAACCATCTGCAACTTTTGTTCCCTCGGTTGTAAAATAAACTTCAAGGTGATCAAGGATGATATCGCATATATATCAAACTCGACAGAAGAGATCAAAGATTCACACAATAAAGGATATTTGTGCGTTAAGGGACGGTTTGGTCATCGATACCTGATGAATGGCAAAAAAGTACAAAGTGCAACGATCAAAAAGAATGGGAAACCAGAACAGGTTGATTCGGATAAAGCCATTGATCATGCTGTAAAACGGATCAAAGAAGTTGTCGATCGACATGGCCCTCAGTCGGTTGCACTCTTTTGCTCCCCTAAATTACCAAACGAACAACTCTACCTGCTCCAGAAGTTCGGACGGTCTGGATTAGGTACCAATAACATTGCCAGTATCGATTTGCTCGTAAACGAAACAACCCAGGACGATCTGGATTACTCACTGGGCATAACCACGTCAACAGTAACCCTGGATGATTTTCAGAAAGCCGATCTGCTGGTTGTGGTGAATGGTGATCTGTCAGAAGAAAACCTGATTATGGAGCTGAAAATCAAAGAGGCACAGAAGCATGGGACAAAACTGATCCTGATCAACTCCTCCGAGGTGAAACTGACCAAATTTGCCGACCTCTGGATCGATAGCCGAAAGGGAACCAATACCGTGTTGATGAATGCGATCATTCAACAGGTGATTGAAAGAGATCAATATGATGAAACATCGATCCGTTCCTCGGTTGAAGGGCTGGAGGAATTGAAAAAAATGATCGCCATGTTTCGCAAAGAAGAAGTATGTGACATAGCAGAAATTGATGAAGAGAAATTTGATACACTGGCAGAGCTCTTAACGAACCCCTCAGCGAACATCATTTTTATTTATAATCTGGACTCGCGGAAGGAGAAGACCAAAAACGACTTGAAAGCCATTGGAAACTACCTTTTGTTAACGAACCGTTTTTCAAGGAGAAATAATGGGTTGATGCTGTTGAGGGATTATTCGAACTCAACCGGACATCTCGATATGGGCATTGATCCTGCTCACCTGCCGGGATATGTCAAATTTTTCGAACGGGAGGAAATTAAAAGAATAGAACAGGCGTGGGGAACCGACCTTGAACCGATTTTTCTTCCAACCGACATCAAAAAAGAATTGATGGAAGGTAAAATCAGGGCAGCGCTGATTTTTGGTGAAGATCCGTTCTCTTGCCCTGATGCTGCCAGATGGTTTGAGCATATGGAATTTCTCCTGGTGCACGATTCATTTTATACCGATACTGTAAAGCGGGCGGAAGTTGTTCTTCCTGCTCCATCTTTTATTGAAGATCGGGGAACATATACAAATTGCGAGAGAAGGCTCCAGGAAGCAATACCGGTTATTCATCCCAAAAACATGAGTGAAGGGTGGGAAACGATATCGAAGCTGGCCTCCTGTTTTAACGGTGGATTCGGGTATGAGTCCATCAAAGCGATTTTTTCAGAAATGTGCACGATTAATCGGATCTATCAGGAAGGCACACCAAATCACGTCCTGGTAAATCCAGTCATAGAGGGGAAGTTTTTTACCCGGAATAAAAGGCCGAATTTTGCTATCATTGATTACGATTTAAAAACAATTAACCCCGCAAAACACTCTTTTAGCTATTCAGAAATGTTTTTCATAAAGGATATAAGAAGTAAACTATTTCACTGATGTGTCATGGAATACCTGCCTCAATTTAAGTTAGT
>CAZTES010000055.1:0-17096 GCA_964612275.1 uncultured Rikenellaceae bacterium | reverse complement strand
CAGCAAACTGATCTGCAGAATAAAATCATGAAAGAGAATGCCCGTTTCAGAAAAAGAATGGAAGGGATATTAACGGAAGAACAAATGGATTTGCTTGACTCGGAATTTCCTTTTGGCAGAGGCCTGTATGGAAGATGGAACACACAAAGACCCGGATACGGCCAGGGATATGGATTTGACCGGGGATTTGGCCGAGGCGTTGGATTGGGTTATGGACGCGGCTATGGCAGAGGCTATGGCAGAGGCTATGGCAGAGGCTATGGCAGAGGCTATGGCAGAGGATTTGGGCCGGGTGGAGTCTGGTAAAACCCAGGACTGCAAATTTTCATGGTTAATTTTAGGTCCGGGAAGGGCGTCTGAACATGTGTTTGGACACCCTTCTCTTTTTCTATGTCCTCTTGTTTAGGGAGTACTGTAGGTAATCCAACACTATGGGAATATCATCCGGATTTACTCCGTTTTGCAGCAGTAAATTTCTGTCATCATTGAAAGTCATCAGAAAGTTCTCCAGATCATTCCCTTCATGAATAATGCTCTTTTTATACAGGTTTATCGCTTCCAGCGGGTTTCCCAGGCACCATTCCACATGTCCGTAGTTTATGTAGTCATAAATCGATACTTCTTCCTGGAATAACTTTTTGTAATATTTTTTCGACTGGTCCAGTTTTCCCAGAACAAAGTAGCACCAGGCAATTGGGCGTAATACTTTCTTATTTGAAGGATCCAGGTACTCAACTTTGAAGTAATATTTAAGTGCTGTTTCATACTCTTCCAGGTCCAGGTAGCAGTGTCCGATGGATGCCTGGGTAAACAGGTTGTCTGGTTCCAGCTTTTCTGATTCAAGATAATATTCCAGTGCTTTTTCCGGTTGCTTCAGTTTCCTGTAACAATAACCGATTTTTTTCAGGTTCCAGGCACGGTTTTTATCATACAATTCGCCCTGCAGGTAATAATCAAGTGCCTCTTCGATTCTTCCGAGCTGCTGATAACAATAAGCGATTTTTTCCAGGATTTCGTAGCTCTGCTCCTCTGTTTTGTTCAGGTATTGATAAATGTCCAGGGCCTCTTCATAATATTCCTTTTCGAAAAGATATTCAGCAATATTCCGGAGGGTACTTTTATCGGTTAACAAAAGGTTAAAAAAGGTAGAATTATAGATATCGAGCTTTCCGGCAAACGCATCGTCAAATTCATTTTTATAGGGATAGAGCTTATAAAACCGGTAGAGGTCCTGAAGGTATTGTTGATAGACCGCTTTTGTTCTTTTGAACTGGTCAAGTATTTCATCCTGTTCGGCAAGCTCATTCATTCCTTTCAATTCAGCATTGAACAGTTCAAGCATCATGGTCTTTTGCACTTTGGGCATGTGTTTCACGTTCAGGATAAAGGAGTATTTATCGGAATTGCATAAAAATGATGTTTGAAACAGGCCTTCGATAAAGAGCTCCTTGTCAAAACTGGTCTCTTCCCCCGCCAGGGAATGATCAATAATTTCATTCTCAGGATAAAAAGGGATAAACCAGTTGCTTATTTCCCTGAAAAAGTCAAATTGTTTCAACTGCGAGAAAGCGGTCATAAAAACATCCGCTCCTTCCATTTGAAGCTGCGTGAACTCTTCCACCTTTTTGTAGAGGTCGTTTGAATCTTCAAAGACGATTTTCCAGTCAGGATTCTTTTCCTCTTCAGGATTTTCCGGAATCAGTTTATCCAGGTCAAGCTTATCTTCCAGTTTTGGTCGCAGTTTAACCATTTCAGGAATGATCTCTTCACGCAGTTTACGGGATATCTTCTCTGTTTCCCTGGAGCGGATAATCTGAATGATGATCGCTTCAATCTCCTTCTGGATTCCTTTTTTATCCTGCAAGATCTTTAATTTCGCGGAGATCTCAGGATAGAGGTAGAGTCTTTTGTCATACCGGTACATGGAGAGGATCAGCCCGATCATAGCCCGTTGTGAAACTTCCTGCTGGTTGTCTTCATAGAAGTTAAACAGGGAAAAAACCTTTCGTTCATCAAAATGACGAAATAAGCTCAAGGTAATAGCACTGACAAACAAGCATTTCTCATACCATCTGAATGGTTTTTTCCTCCTGATCAGATCGATCAGCTCCAGGTCAACATCTGTCAGTTCATTGGCCAGCCAGAAATGGTAAAACAGGGTTATTACCAGGCTTTTAAACCGTTTTGATTGAGGGGATGTAGGATCTGGGCCTAACTCAAAGTTTTCATCCATGATTTCATCCAGTTCCCGTTTAAAACTGAGGTCGTCCAGCCGTTCGATAATGCTTTTACCGGTCAGTTTCTGTTGCTGTTCCAACTCCGCCTGAATGGTAAAGGTTTGCCAGCCTGAATCGTGGTAAAGGATGTGGTAGTTTACACGGTCAGCCAGGTCCAGAGTGGAAGCAAGAAGGTGACTGTATATTTTTTGCCGCTCCGGATCAGCCACTCCTTCAACGGTGTATTTCAACATGGATTCGTAGGTTGACTCGAGGTTATCGAACTGAACCCGCAAATCTCCCATTTTTGATGCCACGATCAGATCCGATAAGATCTCCAGCGCTTCTTTTACCCTTTTCTGGTAAATAAGGTAACAGATCCTCTCGTACTTCTTTTTTAATTCAGTCGTTTTCATACTCTTTTTTGGTATTCGATCCCTATCATGAGGTGCAGACCGGTTTGCCTTAATTGATTTTGGGCCAAATACTGAAGGAGTCTACCAAATATTATTCCATAAACCGGAAAGTAGACTTTTTGGCAGTTAAGAATAATAAAAAATCCACGTTCCGGGAATAAATGGATCACTAGTATTCGTCACCACAGTGCGGCATTTCTGCAAAAAACAAAATTTAATAAAAAGAATGGGAATAAATCTTCACAGTAAGTGGTCTAACAGGCGAATGGAAAAAAATGATAACGATGAGAAAATCAATGCACATCTTCATTTGCCTGGTTTTGCCGTTTCTTCTCTCGGGTTGCGGCAAGAAACCCATACATAACAGCAACTGGAACAGTAGTGAAATGATTGTCGATGGCACTTTTTCAGATTGGGAAAAAGAACTGACGTATGACAGGAAAACAAAGTTGCTGTATAATGTAGCCAATGATCATACCAATCTTTTACTCTGTTTAAAGGTTACAGAACCGGCTGTAAAGAATAAAATCATGATGAGAGGATTAACCGTATGGGTAGATACAACAGGGAAGCAGAGGAAAGTTCTGGGCATCAAATACCCTATGGGACGGAGTGGAAACATGAGACCTGCGAATCAGATGACACCCCTTCAGCCGATTCCGGAGCAGCAAAGAGAACGGACTGACAGGCCCCAAATTCAGAACCGAATGGAAATGATCGGATTCAGAGAGAAAGGAAAATCTGAGGTGGTTCCCGTTGGAGAAGCACCAGGGATTGAAGTGGTTGTAAAGGAAGATCCGTATGGTGGCATGCAGTATGAAGCAAAGATCCCATTGCATCAAATTATTAAAGACCCGGAAGTATTCCTGTCGACTAATGATAAATTGATTAGTGTGGGATTTGAAACAGGGTACATTAGAATGGATAGCAATACTGGAGGGGGGCAGCCTGGTGGTCGAATGGGAGGTGGAAGAGGAAGACCTTCCGGTGGAACAGGGGGGCCACCCGGTGGTGGCAGGCCTGGAGGGATGGCACCACAACAGGGGGATATGGCAAGCATGACCCAGCCAACCCGGTTGTGGCTTAAACGAATAAAACTGGCAATTTCAGAATAAATTTTAGATAGCAGTGCACCCTCTTGTAGTGCTTGCAACATTGAAAACGGGATCACTCCTGAACAGAGGATTTTATGTGATCAAAAAACATTGTGAAAATTTTGTGTTATGAAAAAAATGATGATTGGTATATTGGCCATCTGCAATATCGGCTGCTCTTTTGCACAGGAAAACAAATGGATCCTGGAGGACTGCATTCAGCATGCTCTGGACCGGAATATTACGATAAACCAGAGGAAGCTAAATAATGAATTATCTGAAATAACCCTTGAACAATCCAAAGCCGATTTATTGCCTAACCTTACGGCTTCAGGAAGTCAGAGCTGGAACTTCGGACGGTCCGTAGATCCCTACACCAATGATTATGTTAGCACCAATGTCGGGAGCAATAATTTTGGAGTGAGTAGCAATGTCACCCTGTTTGACGGATTGCAGAATATCAATACCATCAAGAAGAACCTGATTGATGTGGAATCGGGGAACCTGGATCTTGAGCAAACAAAGAACGATATCATTCTCAGTGTTACACAGGCTTACCTCCAGGTCCTCTTTGCCTATGAACAGGTCGAAAATGCTTCCATTAGCCTTGAATCCACCGCTGCCCAGGTAGAAAGAACACAAAAGCTGGTGAATGCCGGAAGCTCTCCTGAAGGAGATCTTTTCAAGATCAATTCGCAGCTTGCATCGGATCAGTACAGCCTGGTAAATGCAGAGAACCAATTATCACTGGCTAAAGTGAACTTGATGCAGATCATGGAATTACCGGTGGAGGAGGAATTTGATATCGTTATCCCTGATTTTGATATCGCAACCACCGGGATCGATTTCCCGGATTCATCGAATGAAATTTATGCCAAAGCACTGGAGGTGCAGCCTGAAATAGAAAGTTCCCAACTTAAGGTTGCCAGTGCTGAGCAGAGCCTGAAAATTGCAAAGGGTGCCCTCTATCCACGACTTTCGCTTTCTGGAAGTTTTGGTACAGGATATTCCAATGCAAGAACAATGAGACTGTATGAAGATCCTGTTACTGAAATACAGGAAATCGGTTATGTGCAAAGCGCTGGCCCTTCGGAAGTGGTCGTCACGGAAAGAACCTATGCTCCTTCTCAAATTGTTGACTATGACTTTGCTGATCAGATCATGGATAACCTGAATGAATCGGTTCGGTTAAACCTGAGCATTCCCATCTTTAACCGTTTCCAGGCAAAAAATAACATCAGTCGATCTAAAATCAATGTCGAAACAGCTCAACTGGACAGGCAGAATACAGAAAATCAGCTAAGGAAAACCATCGAACAGGCCTATAATGATCTGGTCTCTTCCGCAAAAAATTATGACGCCGCAGTCCAGCAACTGAAATCCCTGGAACGGTCCTATAGTGACACGGAAAGAAAATATGAACTGGGTATGGTCAATGCGACCGATTATCTCATTGAAAAGAATAATTTTGAGAATTCAAAATATAGCCTCACGAGGGCAAAATATGAATACATTTTTACCTATAAAATTCTTGATTTTTACCAGGGGAATCCTATCACCTTCGACAATTAAATAACATTAATGATAGAAAGCAATGAAAAAGAAAATTTTAATTACAACCATAATCCTGATCCCTATACTAGTTGCAGGCTTTTTTCTTCTCAGAAAGGATAAACCCTTTGAGATAGAATGGGAAACCAAGGAGGTTGAGAAAGGAGATATAAACATCGAGATCACTGCTACCGGAACACTGGAAGCAGTAACCGAAGTGGAGGTAGGAACACAGGTTTCCGGTATCCTCTCCGAATTGTATGTGGACTATAACTCGAAAGTTAAGAAAGGACAGGTTATTGCGCGATTGGATACGACCACGCTTGCAGCGCAGGTATTCGATTCACGAGCAAACCTCGAACGGATGATGATCCGCCTGAACCAGGCAAAACGGGATTGGAAGAGGACCGAACAGCTTTTTGAAGAGAAGGTGGTAGCCCAGGTAGAGTATGACCAGGCTCTCGATGATTATGAGACTGCCAAATCGAATGTGCTTTCGGCTGAGGCTCAGCTAAACAGGAATATCATTAACCTGAATTATGCAACCATCACAGCTCCTATCGATGGAATCGTTATTTCGAAAAGTGTGGAGATGGGACAAACCGTCGCAGCCAGTTTTAACTCACCCACCCTGTTCAATATCGTGAATGACCTGACCAAGATGCAGGTTGAAGCCAGTGTGGACGAAGCAGATATCGGTCAGATCAAGGAGGGACAGAGTGTTATTTTTACGGTAGATGCCTTTCAGGATGAAGAGTTTGAAGGAGTGGTCCGGCAGGTACGCTATCAGCCAGTCATTGTTTCCAATGTGGTGAACTATACGGTCATTGTTGATGTTGCCAACCCGGAGATGAAACTTCTTCCCGGAATGACAGCCAATATAACCGTGAATATTGATAAGCGGGAGGATGTGTTAAAGGTCCCTTCCAGAGCACTGAACTTCACGCCTCCAACGATTTATCTTGCCCTTTTATATGCTGAGTTGCCCGATTCGGTGAAGCAACAACAGGAAGCAAGGATTACAGAGATGAAAGAGCGGATGGAATCCATGGGAATGTCAAAGGAAATGATTGACCAGATGGAGGAACGGGTTAGATTGATGGGAATATTTGGTGGTGGACAGCAGCAACGACCGGCAGGTATGGCACGGGGATTCGGCGGTGAAATGATGGGCGGCGCAAGATCAGCCTCAGGAATGTCTCCGGGCGGCCCAGGTGGAAACAGACCGCAAAGAACCGGTGGATTCGGACAGGTCTGGGTAAAAGAGGGTGATGAAGTGCGTCCTGTCCCTGTGCGAACTGGTATTAATGACGGAAGTTTTGTTGAAATCGTCAGTGAAGTATTGGAAGAAGGCTCTTTGGTCGTAATTTCTGCACTGTATGATGAGGAGCAGGAGGAAGAGGTAACACAAACAAACAACCCCTTTATGCCCACACCACCCGGCAGGAGAAGAGGGATGAGGTAGTAGAGGTTCGAAGTACAAAGTAAAAAGGTAAAAGTTAATAGTTATAAGTTAATGGTTATAAGTTATAAGTTAATGGTTAACAGTGAGTTTTACCCTTCAGGCAGGAGCGACCGATTTCAAGTGACCGTGAAACAGAGAAGAATTATTATGTATTAAAGAAGGTTATGGAAAAAATTATTTCAGTACGAAATCTGACCAAGGTGTACGATATGGGGCTGGTGAAGGTGCATGCACTGCGGGGAATAGACCTGGATATACACCGTGGTGAATTTAATGCCATAATGGGTTCCAGCGGATCCGGGAAATCAACTTTTATGAATATTGTTGGTTGCCTGGACCTTCCTACAGAAGGGGAATATTTTCTGGATGGAAAAGATGTGAGCAAATTGAACAAGGATCAGCTGGCCAGAACCAGGAACAAAAAAATCGGATTTGTTTTCCAGACCTTTAATCTGCTTACGCGAACTTCAGCACTTGAAAATGTTGAATTGCCCCTGATGTATAATCCAAAAATAAAATCAAAAGAGATGAGAGAGCGAGCGATGCACTCCCTGGAAATGGTAGGTCTGGCGGATTGGCATCACCACTACCCCAGCCAGCTTTCTGGAGGACAACAACAGCGGGTTGCCATTGCAAGGGCATTAGTAAACGATCCCGTAATTGTACTCGCTGATGAACCGACCGGCAACCTGGATACACGAACCAGCTATGAAGTAATGGAGATTTTCCAGAATCTGAATAGCAGGGGAATGACCATTACCCTGGTTACCCACGAATATGATATTTCCCAGCTGGCTGGAAGAGTTGTGAGTTTCCGGGACGGAAGGATCAGTAAGGAAATGATTGTTGAGAAGATTAGAAGTGCCCGCGATGAGCTGGCAAAACTTCCGGTTGAAGAAGATTAATCCTCCTTCTCCGCCAACCGGCGGATTCGGCGGACGAGAAGGTCTGGTCTAATTGGCTTCGCCGAGCTCGTAAACTCGGTTCCCCGGGGCTTGCCCTGGGGTTTAATACCAATTATTGAATAGAAGAAAAGAATGAAATTATGAACATACTCAACTTATTTGTTGTTGCATACAGGTCGCTGAACAAGAACAAGGTTCGGTCATTACTAACCATGCTTGGAATAATAATTGGCGTGGCATCCGTGATCGCGATGCTGGCAATCGGACAGGGCTCAAGAGATAGTATTGAAGAACAGATCTCCAGCATGGGAACGAATGTTATCATGCTTTTTCCTGGTGCTTCCTTCCGGGGAGGTGTTGCCTCTGCAGCCGGTGAAGCGCAAAGCATTGATATGGAGGATGTTAATGCAATCAGGGATAATTGTCCTTCAGTAAAGTATATCAGTCCGGTCTCCCGGGCGAGTGGCCAGGTAATTGCCGGTAACAGTAACTGGAATACCCAGGTCTATGGAGTGTACCCGGAATACATGGATATTCGTAATCTCGAGATATCCTCCGGCGAAATGTTTACAGATGTGGATGAACGGAGATCAGCTAAAGTGTGTATTATCGGAACAACGGTGGCTGAAAATCTGTTTGATGAATATACAGATCCTGTCGGACAAAAAATCAGGATCCGGAACATTCCTTTTAGAATCATTGGTGTGCAGAAAGAGAAGGGTGGAAGCAGTATGGGCTCCGACCAGGATGACATCATTTATGCTCCCTATTCAACCGTCCAGAAAAGAATGAGGGGCGGAACCTCAACCAACGTGCAGCAAGTTTACCTTTCCTCTATATCGGAAAAGTATATTGAAAAAGCAAGTGAGGAAATTGACCAGCTGTTGCGGGAAAGAAAGAAACTGAGCCTGTATGAAGACCCTCCCTATATGCTCCGGACTCAAAGTGAAATAACCGAAATGTTTACATCTACATCCGAGACCATGATCGTCCTGCTGGCAAGCATTGCCAGTATTTCACTGATCGTTGGAGGAATCGGGATCATGAACATCATGCTGGTTTCAGTAACGGAAAGAACAAGGGAGATTGGTCTGCGTATGGCCGTCGGAGCAAGGGGAAGAGATATCCTGCGGCAATTCCTTCTGGAAGCAATCCTGCTGACCCTTATTGGCGGATTGATCGGAGTAGGAGTTGGAATAGGAGCATCAAGACTGTTTGTCTCTGTGATGAACTGGGCAGCTTCCGTAACATCCTATTCCATCTTCCTTGCCTTTGCTTTTGCCTTTGTCATTGGTGTGTTTTTTGGCTGGTACCCGGCCAGGAAAGCCGCTCTGCTGATACCGATGGATGCGCTACGGTATGAGTAGTGAGAAGTGAGAGGTGAATAGTGAATAGTGAATAGTGAATAGTGAGAAGTGAGAAGTGAGTTATATGGTGAATAATAGTTTGGCACTCGGTGGATGAGCTTAGGGTAGAGAGTTCAGGGTACAGAGTTTAATCCTCCTTCGCGTTCCGCTTCGGCGGACGAGAAGGTGTGGTTTAATTGGCTTCGCCGAGCTCGTAAACTCGGTTCCCCGGGGTTCTACCCCGGAAAGACGGGTCCAGGGTTCTACCCTGGGGTTTCATACCTTTGATTTTCGAATTTCGAATGTCGATTTTTAAATTATATCTCACTTACATTTAACCATTAACATTTATACTATTAACAATATCAATCCTTTAAATCAAACAATCATGAAAAGAATCAGTACAATTATCCTGCTTGTTGTATTTATTGCATCAGGAAATGGATTTGCTCAAAGCCTTGAGGAGATCCTGAAAAACCATGCAGAAATCATGGGATTCGATAAACTGGCGTCCCAAAAAACAATGATTATAACGGGCAAAAGCCAGAGAGGGGGCAATGACAGCCCGTTTACTATCTACATCAAAGGAAAAAAATCCCGGTATGAATCCGATTTTATGGGGAATAAGATGATTAGAGTATTTGATGGTTCAACCGGTTGGATGACCAATCCCCGTGATGGCAGCATAAGAGAGCTTGAAGGCAGGATGTTGCAACAAATGAGTCAGGCAACACAGCTGGGAGGGATCCTGTACCAGTGGAAGGAAAAAAACTTCAAGATCGAGCTGGAAGGAAAGGAAAAATTTGAAGGGACCGATGTGTTTAAACTAAAGGTTACCCGGGAGGATGATGTGGTGACCTATGCTTATCTTGATTGTGAAAGTTATGTCCTCCTGAAACAGACCTCATTACGGGTTTTTCAAGGCAATGAATTTGAATCTAACACGCTGTTCAGCAATTATCAAATGGTTGAGGGTGTCGCCGTGGCTTTTAATTCAGAGACAACATCTTCCGGAAGTGGTGGTCCCGGCAGAGGCGGTAGAGGAATGGGAGGAGCCGAGGTCATTGAGAAGGTAGAATTTAACAAACCCATTGATGATGCACTGTTTAAAAAGCCGGAAAAATAAGCTATCTTTCGGATCTAACCGCAAATCCTAAAATACTTACTTACACATGAAAAATGTTCATAATTTTTTCAACCGGTCAGGAATTCTCTTCCTGCCGGTTGTTTTTTTGTTCATGCACCCACTGAAAGGACAGGAGGGTGTGGCTGTTGACAGTTATACTTTTGGGGCTATCGAAGCCCGGCACATCGGTCCTGCACGAATGAGTGGCAGAGTTACATCCCTCGATGCCCTGCTTGATGACTACCGCCTTGTCTATGTTGGAACAGCCGGTGGCGGCATATGGAAGAGCACAAATGCAGGTGTAACCTTTAAACCGGTATTTGATGATTACAATCAATGCATCGGAGCCATTGCAATAGATCAGCAAAATCCAGACATTGTTTGGGCAGGCACAGGAGAACCATGGACCAGGAATTCTGTTTCAGTTGGCAATGGAATCTACAAGACAACCGATGGTGGAGAATCCTGGAGTAACATGGGACTGGAAGATACAGAACGGATAGGCAGAATTGAAATCCACCCTGAAAACCCGGACATTTTATATGTTGCCGCATTGGGTCACCTGTGGAATGAAAATGAGGAGAGGGGAGTTTTCAAAACCACCGACGGCGGAAAAACCTGGAAAAAAATTCTTTACATTGATGAAAATACAGGGTGCTCCGACATATCAATGGACCCGGAAAATCCGGAAATTCTTTATGCAGCGATGTGGGACTTCAGACGAAAACCCTATACCTTCCGGTCGGGTGGCCCCGGAGGCGGACTGTATAAAACTGTAAACGGAGGAAATTCATGGAACAGGCTGACAAATGAATTACCTGCAGATACCCTGGGACGGATCTCCGTTGATGTTTCACCGGCTGATCCGAATGTTGTATACGCAGTAATAGAATGTGATACAACCGGGTTGTACCGGTCAGCAGACAAAGGCGTAAGCTGGGAACGAATGTCAACCGATGCTGCAGTCGGAGAGAGGCCTTTCTATTTCAATTACATACTTGCCGATCCGAATAATCCGGATAAACTGTTCAAACCGGGATTGAATTTGAATATTAGTGTCGATGGTGGAAAAAACTTCGAACGATCCGGCGGGTTTCATTCAGACGTGCATGCCATGTGGGTCAGTAAGCGGGATACCAATTTCATATACCTTGGAACGGACGGAGGTGTATACATCTCACATGATCTTGGAGGGACCTGGCGAATAATACGAAACCTTCCTGTTTCACAATTCTATCACGTAAGTGCAGACATGAAAATTCCCTATAACGTTTACGGTGGATTGCAGGACAACGGAAGCTGGATGGGACCTTCCGCAGGCCCCGGTGGAATCAGGAACGGAGATTGGGATAATGTGGGGGGAGGAGATGGATTCTATGTTTTTCCCGATAAACTGGATGAAAATATCGTCTATTACCAGTCACAGGGAGGAAATATGCGGCGAATTTACCTCAACTCCAGGGAGACAAAAAATATTAAACCTGAAAAAGATGAAGAAGCCGAAGATCTCCGGTTTAACTGGAATACACCGGTTAGCTTCAGCAAAGATGGAAAAACCATGTATGCCGGTGCCCAATCCCTTTTCAGATCCTATGACAGGGGAGATACATGGGAAAGAATTTCTCCTGATCTGACGACTGATGACCCGGAAAGACAGAAACAAAAGGAATCAGGTGGTGTAACCGTCGATAATACCGGTGCGGAAAACCATTGTACCATCATAACCATTCATGAATCGCCTGTCAATCCCGATGTCATCTGGGTGGGAACCGACGACGGGAACCTGCAGGTTACTGTAAACGGGGGAAAGAAATGGAAAAATGTGGTATCCAAAGTACCCGACCTGCCCGCAAATACCTGGTGTTCCTATGTTTTTGCCGATCCGCTTGATGAAAACAGTGCTTACATAACTTTCGATGGCCATCGTCATGGCGATATGAAACCCTATGCTTATGTAACTAAGGATATGGGAAAATCATGGCAATCACTTGTGGATGAGAATGTTGAAGGATATTGCCATGTGATTATGGCAGATCCTGAAAATACAGCACTGCTTTTCCTGGGGACTGAAACGGGACTCTTTATTTCCATTGATGGGGGGAAAGCATGGTCGAGATTCACCGGAAACATGCCGAATGTTGCTGTTCGGGATATCTTTATTCATCCCAGGGACCATGACCTGATCCTGGCATCTCACGGCAGGGGGATCATCATCATTGATGATATGACCCCGTTACGAAACTTAAAACACAACATGGTAGAGCAGGATATTGTTTTCCTGCCATCCAGACCGTTTACTGTCACAAGTTATGGCTACCAGCAGGAATATGGAGGTAGTGATGAGTTCGTCGGTCAGAACCCGGGAGAAGCAGGCATCATCACCTATTACCTGAAGAAAAGACATATTTTTGGTGATATGCATCTTGAAGTATATGATAACCAGGGAGAATTGATAAACACACTGGTAGCCGGCAAACGAAGAGGGATTAATCGCGTGCCGCTGAGCATCAGGAAGAAAGCACCCCCTATCGGAGAAATGAGAAGCAGGTCATTCCGATCCTTTGGAGCCATGCAGGGACCAGCATTGCCGGCTGGCGAATATACAATCGCCATTGTTAAAGACGGTTCCCGGGCTACAGGAACCTTTACAATCCTGGATGATCCTCAATCACCTCATTCGCCGGAAGACAGGACATTACAGCGGCAAACAGCCAATAAAGCATACGACTTGCTGATTGATCTTGATTTTCTTGATAAGCAAATTGCAACGTTGGTTGATGACGGTGAGGAAATTGCGGGAGAATTGAAAGATACGGTGCTGGCATTCCGAATAAACCGGTTCAACGAAGAATTGGGTGCAATACGGAGCTCTCTGTATGTCCCATCAGAAGGAGAATCCTTTACCGGTGAAGAGAGATTGCGGGAGAAGTTGGTTGAGATCTATTCTGACGTCAACTCTTTTATGGGAAGGCCCACCTCCACCCAGGTTATCGGTTTGGATGATCTCGCGGATGAACTGGGGGAGTATGAAGAAAAACTGAATGCGATCGCAGAGGACGAATTAATGGGGTTAAACCAATCGCTTGAAGCAGCAGGTTCCCGGCCTCTGAAAATCATGACCCGTGAGGAGTACGCAAAGAAAAACAAATAATCCGAGAACAAAACTGGTAGATGAGTAAAGAAATATAATCCCATCTGGACGACTTTAGGCGGCCAGATGGGATTATTCATGTTGTTTTTAGAATGAACCCGCATTATTTATGAATAATCAGGGTTAATTCTATGTTTCCTATAGACGATTGATCCAATACAGAGTAGAATCAGTACCTCCCCAATAATGAATATTTCCCATGCAAAGCGGCTGGGTACATACGTAGTGATTACCTGCTGGAATTGAGGATTTTCAGCCAGATGGAGTATGTCAGAGAGGTAATCTCCCCGAAGAAGTATCAGGCTGTAATCCCTGATGAATGAGAGGAAAATGATAAAAGCTCCCGAAAGAAGAAAGATCCATTCACCCATTTTAAGCTTCAGGGAAACTGTTTTTTCAGAGGGATAGTTGGTTATCAGGGCAAATAAGATCATTGTCAGAGAGCAGATGAGCGGTGCAAGAACCGGTCCGACCCAGGTTACGGGAATGAGAAACAGAAGATCCCAGGTTAACAGGGAGGCTGGCCAGTTCAGGAACAGCTTCAGTGCGACATAGTAAAAAATATCCCAGACACCAAATAGGTAAAGAAAAAACCCGAATTTTTGCAAGGGCGTTCTTCCGGCAAGAAGTCCGACGGTGACCAGCATGACCAGTGTGGAGAATTCTCTGACCAGCTCAATGACGAGCAGTCGTACATCAAAGGTTTGAAGGGGGAACTCAAAGCCATCAGGATAGTATAATTCACGGAGGTAAACAACTACGGTTGCTTCCAGGAATCCCATGAAGAGGGCAAATATCCCGGTGATCAGGAGCCGGCGGGAAATATCAGGTAGTTTATGTTGCATGGATCGGGCGTATTAAACCATTTAATAACAGAAGGTTAATCGATTTACTTTTTATCTTTTTGTGCTTTTCCGGTCATTGGAACGAACCGGACAGGGTACTGGGACTTCTTTTTCAAATTTCCATGCTCATCTTTTGTCACCACAATCAGGTTTTGAACCCGGTCTTCTGCTCCAAGCGGGATAACAATTCTGCCTCCGGGTTTAAGCTGCCTGATCAATGGGGGAGGTATTTCCTCCGGGGCACAGGTAACAATGATCCCGTCAAAAGGGGAATGCTCTTCCCACCCTTCGTATCCATCACCGATCTTTACCCGGATCGTATGATAACCAAGCTCTTTGAATCGTTCAATCGCCAGTTCCCCCAATTTTTCAACGATCTCAATACTAAACACAAACGGGGTTAATTCTGACAGGACAGCGGCCTGGTATCCACTGCCCGTACCGATTTCCAGGATCTTATCGCCCGCTTTAATTTCAAGCAGCTCGGTCATGTGGGCGACAATAATGGGTTGTGAGATCGTTTGTCCCATGCCGATGGCAAGAGGATAATTTCCATAAGCACTGGATTGATATTCCCGAGGAACAAACAGGTGTCTCGGAACAGCTTTCATGGCGTCCAAAACACGAATATCCTTAACCGGGTTATAATAAGAGTGTTGAATATCCCTGTCAACCATTCTCTCTCTTTCAGCTCTTCGTTCAGAAAATCTCGGCCGGTCCCATTTCAGCGTGTCGGTAACAGAATCTGTGACGAATGTTCTCATTTTCAGGGAGTTTTTTTCCCTGGTACCATGGCAGGCACACGTTAATAGCATACAAAATATGAACAGAATTTTCAGCATGGGTACAGGTTTTAATGAATCGTTAGTGTTCAGTCAATCGTTCTGTCCGAGGAAGTTATAAAAAAGATAGCAATTTGTCAATTTTTTTCACCATCAGAATGATCGTGAGAATAGTCGGATTTTTATTGGTGGTTTATTCATTTCATCCTATTTTTACTAAGCAGGAAACAGTGGTAGTAAGCTCTGGTTATATGCAATTTCTTGGTTATGATATTGGTAGTTCGTCGATAAAAGTATCCCTGTTTGATCTGGAATCGGGGACCATCTCTGCGACGGTTTATGCTCCTGAAACCGAAATGGAAATCGTGGCTGCCAGGGCGGGATGGGCAGAACAGGATCCCGGTCTCTGGTGGGATTACCTGGTTGAAGCAACCCGGAAACTGATATCAAAGGACAATGTAATCCCGGATCAGATCAGGGCAATAGGCATCTCCTATCAGATGCATGGACTGGTTGCCGTTGACCGGGATTTCCATCTTATCCGGCCTTCTATTATTTGGTGTGACAGTCGTGCAGTCGGTATCGGCGACCGTGCTTTCCAGGAGTTAGGTGCTGAAAACTGTCTGTCAACGTTATTGAACTCTCCCGGTAATTTCACCGCATCGAAACTCAAATGGGTTCAGGTGAATGAACCCGGTCATTACAAAAGAATCCACAAGATCATGCTGCCGGGTGACTATATTGCCATGCGTTTAACGGGTGAGGTAAAGAGTACCGTTTCCGGTTTATCGGAGGGGATATTCTGGGATTTTCACCGGAACAGGCTTTCCGGAATGGTATTGGACCATTTTGGGTTTGACAGGGAGATGATCCCGGAAATTGTACCCACCTTTTCATCCCAGGGTGCATTGCTGCAGTCTGTTGCGCGTGAATTGGGTTTACCGGCAGGTATCCCTGTTACCTACAGGGCAGGCGATCAGCCAAATAATGCCTTTTCCCTGCGTGTACTCAACCCGGGAGAGGTTGCTGCAACAGCCGGAACCTCCGGGGTTGTATATGGAGTAAGTGACGTGTTGAAGTATGATGAACAATCGAGAGTAAACAGTTTCGCCCATGTTAACCATGCTGTTGATAAGCGGCGCATCGGTGTGTTGCTCTGTATAAATGGGGCAGGTATTCTTAATTCCTGGATGAAGCGGCTGATCGGAACGGGAGAATTTTCGTATGATAGAATGAATCAACTGGCAGCAGAAATCCCGATTGGCTCTGGTGGAGTTACTATCCTGCCATTTGGGAACGGTGCTGAACGCATGCTTGGCAACCGGGAACCCGGAAGCATCATCAGTCACCTCAATTTCAATATCCACGATCAAAGGCACCTTCTGCGAGCGGTGCAGGAAGGAGTTGTCTTTGCTTTCCGTTATGGGATGGAAATCATGGAACGCGTGGGCATTCGGGTGAACGTGATCCGTGCCGGAATGGCAAACATGTTCCTCAGTCCGGTTTTTCAGGAAGCCCTGGCAGCTTCCATCGATTCAAAAATCGAACTGTTCAATACAGATGGGGCTGCCGGAGCTGCCAGAGGGGCAGCTGTGGGAGCCGGCCTGGCAACCCTGGATGAGGCATTTACCGGTCTTGAGAAAATCCATGAGGTGCCGGTTGATAAAACGAAAAAACAGCAATATGAGGAGGCTTATCATTGCTGGAATAACGATCTGCTTATGAATTTAAACTGAATAATCATGAAAAACTACCTAATTGGAACCCGGGAATTTTTCCCGGAAATCGGAAAAATTGAATTTGAAGGAAAGGAATCGAAAAATCCCCTTGCCTTCAAATGGTACAACGAGAGCCAGGTAGTAAATGAAAAACCGATGAAGGACCATCTGCAATTTGCCGTTGCTTACTGGCATTCGTTCTGCGGAACTGGAAATGATCCCTTCGGACCGGGGACAAAGAATTATCCATGGGATGAAGGCAACGACCCGCTGGTAAAAGCAGAACAGAAAATGGATGCCGCTTTTGAAATGATAACAAAACTGGGTGTTCCCTACTATTGTTTCCACGATTTTGACCTGGTCGAGGAGGGGGATTCCATCCGGGATTCAGAAAAGAGACTTGAAAAGATGGTGGGGTATGCTAAGGAGAAACAGGATGCTTCCGGGGTGAAGCTGCTGTGGGGAACAGCCAATGTCTTTT
>CAZTES010000054.1:0-17475 GCA_964612275.1 uncultured Rikenellaceae bacterium | reverse complement strand
ACATTTTTGCTCCGACAAGGGATTCTTCTGCAAGACATAATGCAGTATAATCATGTGTTCCTGATGTTACCCGCTTGATTTCTTTTGTCTCAGGAGCGAGTGAATAGATCTGGTAGGTTGCTTTTATACCACTGATAAAATAGATTGTTTTTCCATCTTTGTCCCAGATCACAGAGGATACATCCTGGTCAAAATTTTTGGTCAGGTCTTCCATCCGTTTACTTTCCATGTCATAAATGAACAGGCGGTTTTTATCGGCTTCATAACCGGGTGTCTTCATGCTTTGAAAGGCAATTTTTTTACCATCCGGTGAAAAAACCGGGTATTTGTCATACCCCATCATTCCTTTTGTAATATTTTCTGTTACGCCGGTTTCCAGGCTATAGAGGTAAATCTCGGAATTGGTACTGAGGGTGTATTCTTTTCCTTTCAGTTTTTTACAGGTGTAGGCAATGAATTGTCCATCGGGGCTCCATGTGATCTCTGCCTGATCAAAGTAGGGTGAGAGGGGCGTGTCATAGGGTTCGTTGTGCATGATATCCACTCCTTCTCTTATCGTATCGCCGGAAACCCGGGTTACGAAAAGATGGCTGTATGCATAGTCGTGCCAGCTGTTCCAGTGCCGGTACATCAGGTCCTCAATGATCCTGGCATTCGCCAGGGGAAGATCTTCATAGATTTCTCCGGGTGTCTGATCCAGCTTTACATCCTGTGTGTACAATATGTTCCTTCCATCGGGCGAGTACTCGAAGCTGTTTATACCCCCCGCTATATTAGATATCTTTCTTGGGTTCGTTCCATCGGGATCGATCTCCCACATCTGAACCTCTTCATTATCAGCATACAGAAAGCCAATTTTCCCCCCATCCGGATGCCACCGGTGGTTAAATTCATCCCCTATCAGGGATGTAACGGTTGTGCTTTCTCCGCCCTCCACGGGAACAATCAGGATATTGGTATTTCGTTCGTTGGTTTTGGCGTTATAACGGGTTACCCCGTAGATTACCTGCGAGCCATCGGGAGAGACCTGTGGGTCACTGATCCGGCTGAATTTCCAAAGGATCTCCGGAGTAAGGATGCCACCCTCTTTTTCAAGGGTGGTTAATGTGGTGGTAAATGCTGTATCACCGGTCTCTTCGGGAAGAGATTCTTTCAGCGTACAGGACTGGGTAAATAATAACAAAAGAGCAATCAATCCCAGCAATGAGATTCCATTATTTCGTTTCATATTTTTGATATTTGTAGGTGGTATGTATTAGGGCTGTTGAGATTTATTTTCGTTCGGCAGCTTTTACAGCTTCGAGGATCTTTGTTTTCAACTCTTCGCTGAGTTCAGGATTGTCAGCCAGAATCTGTTTAACACCCTCCCTTCCCTGGCCTAATTTCGTATCACCGTAACTGAACCAGGATCCGCTTTTATTTATGACATCATAATCCACTCCCATATCAATAATTTCGCCGATCTGTGAGATCCCCTCACCATACATGATGTCGAATTCGGCTTTTCTAAAGGGAGGAGCCAGTTTGTTTTTTACAATTTTCACCCGGGTGCGGTTCCCAACGATCTCCTCACCCTCTTTAAGTTGTCCTATTCTCCGGATATCCACGCGGACCGATGAATAAAATTTCAATGCATTACCACCGGTTGTTGTTTCGGGATTTCCAAACATTACACCGATCTTTTCCCGTAGTTGATTGATAAAGATGCAACAGGTATTTGTTTTGCTGATATTTGCTGTCAGCTTTCTGAGGGCCTGGGACATCAAACGTGCCTGAAGTCCCATTTTCGAATCCCCCATCTCGCCCTCGATCTCTGATTTTGGAGTCAATGCTGCAACAGAGTCAATAGCAATGACATCGATCGCTCCCGATCGGATCAGGTGGTCAACAATCTCTAATGCCTGTTCGCCGTTATCGGGTTGCGATATCAGGAGGTTCTCAATATCCACTCCAAGTTTTTCAGCATAAAACCGGTCAAAAGCATGTTCAGCATCAACAATAGCAGCGATTCCACCCTTCTTCTGTGCTTCGGCAATGATATGAATTGCCAGGGTTGTTTTACCGGATGCTTCAGGCCCGTAAATCTCAATCACCCGTCCCCGTGGAAATCCTCCTATACCCAGTGCCAGATCAAGAGAAATGGAGCCGGATGAAATGCTTGGGACATCGGCAATGGCTTTGTCGCCCAGTTTCATAATGGTCCCTTTGCCATATCCTTTCTCAATCTTATCCAGGGTGAGCTGTAATGCCTTGAGCTTCTCTTTGTTTACCATGCTGACTTTATCTTGCTCCATAACTTTATTGTTTTAATGATTTAATTGCCAATGTGGCGGGTTCATCACATCAGATGAATTGCTTCCGAGATCTTTCCATCCCGATCGTTTACAACAATCGTGGGAGCAGGATCCCTTTCTGTTAAATGTATCATGATCGTTACAACTCTTTTTTGTTAATTTGGGTAAAATTACGAAGTTTACATGAAAATAGGGTCAGCATGCCTTTATCTTTTTCGGAAACTTTTAAACAATATGATCTACCAATACCGGTTGCTTAAGAAACTGCCTCTCTTGATTGTTTGCCTGATCTCCATTACGTTTAATGCTATTGCCCAGGAGTTGTCAGAACAGGATAAAGAGACGTTTAACCAGGGAGTATTCCATTTTGAAAAAAAGGACTATCAGAATGGGCTTGCCTATTTTCGGGAACTGATCCATAAATACCCGAGGGATCCGGTATTTAACTATTTCTCCGGGATTAGTATGACAGAATTGATGATAGACCTTGAAACAGCGGTCAGGCAACTCACCCTGGCATCGGTTGGTAAAGTGCCGAACAATGTTTATTACTACCTCGGCAAGGCTCATCATTTGCGGGGTGAATTCAGTGAAGCCCACTCGAACTACCGGCACTTTATGGAGTTGGGAGAGCGGGATGAGATCAGGGAACTGGAAACTGAAAAGATGATCGGATTCTGCCAGAACAGGGTGGTCCCGAAAGAGTGGAAGAACAAACAGGATGGAATAACTATAAAATCATTGGTGGAACCGGTTGAGCAAAAAGAATCTCCTCCAGGGTCAGAATACAATACAACGCCGACTGCATACGACTCACTGGAAGCTGAGGCCCTTAACCTTCAGTCACAAGCCGATTCTACCCGGGGATTGGCGGACCAGAAGAGGATCGCCCTGCGCCTGATCCGTGATGAAGCTGAAAAATCTTCCCTTGAACAGGAAATTCTTGAGCTGGAGAAAAAAACCTATGATCTGCAGCGTCAGGCTGATGCGAAACACCAGGAGATCAGGGAGCTTGAAAGCCGGATGGTACAAAACAGGATCGCCTCAAGCCCCGATGTTTTTCGCCCGGCCGACCGGGCAGCGTACTACCTGGATGATGAAATGAAACTGGATCCGGGAACAATGATGGGGAAGCAATTGAATGATGAAGAATACCTGGAATCCTTGATCAGTGATCTCTTCCCGGATCGTGAAAATCCGGCACTTGAAGACTTGACCCGGATCAATTCAAATGCCATTCGATCCATGAAGAGCGGCAGGGAGGTGGAGCAGGAAATAAACCAGGAAATATTGGTTGCCAATAGTGCTAAGAACAGAAGGGATGTGGTACGGGCTCAGGAGAGAATAAAGGTGATGGAAGAAGAAGCACTGCAGCTGAAATACGATGCTATTATTCAGTATCAGAGGGTGAATGATCAACTCTATACTCTTTTTGATAATGAAATAGACCGATTAACCGGACTGCCAACCGGTGAACGGCGGACTGAAATTGCAGGCCTTTATCGTAACCAGGCTCATCAGGCATATGATAAGGCAGTGGAAATCCGGGATGAAGCCAAAACAACGGTAGATAAGGAGAAGAGATATGACAGGGTTGCAGAAGCAAATGCCTATGAACTGGTAGCCCTGGAGAATCAGAAAAGAGCATATGCTACACTTGCTGGTATTATGCCACTCCCCGAAACGTTCGCACAGGAGAAAAAAAATGTGAACATGAATAATGAATTCATTACAGCAGATGTTGTTAGCGAAGGGGAAACGGAACGGGAAGTGGAACCGGAAGGCAAAAAACCTGAATCGTTTGACCCCTCCCGGTATACCAGCATCGATGAGGAGTATGGATTCGAGCTCAAACTGCCTTCACCATACTCTGATGAAAATCCTGTTCCAATGGACAGGATCCTCCCGGGCGGTGTGATCTATCGCATCCAGGTTGGCGTTTTCAGCCACATGGTTCGGCATGACTTCTTCAGGAAACTTTTCCCGGTAACGGCAGAAATGGACCTGGAAAATAATTTTATGCGGTATTACACCGGATTTTTTAAACGGTATGCCGAAGCGGAAAATGCCTTTCCCCTGATACGGAAGGAAGGATACCATGATGCATTTATCGTTGCTCATTTCCAGGGCCAGAAGATAACCCTGAACCGGGCAAAAGAATTAGAGGATCTGGAACAGAAGAGCAGAGCAACAGATCCGGATAGCAGTGAATTACTAACCATTGATAAACCGCTCTACCGAATCCATTTCGAAACCTTCCCCGCTCCGCTTCTGGAACGTAGCCTGAGATTTTACCAGGATAAAATTGGAAATTATAAAATACAATACCTTCAGAATATTGAAGGAGAGTTTATTTATACTATCGGAATTTTTCTTACTTTTGAAGAGGCAGAAAAGGTTAGAGAAATGCTTGTTTCAAAAGGACTACAGGAACTGAATACCATAGCATTTATTGGAAATAAAAGAATCCCGATCAAATAATAATAGGGAGTCTGCAATTGCCGGGTAATGAAGGAAAAAACAAAAACGGATAAGCATAAAATAGGGAAAGAAGGCAGATACCACTCCTTAACCCTTTTTAATGATGATATCCATAGTTTTGAATACGTTATCCAATCCCTGGTGGATGTTTGCATGATGGATGACATCCAGGCGGAACAGTGTACCTATATTGCTCATTATAAGGGGAAATGCAGTGTCAAAAAAGGCACATTTAATGAATTGAAACCGATGAAAAAACGTTTAATCAGGAAACAACTTATTTGCAGTATCGATTGATTTCCCACAAATACCGTGCACCATGTCCATGACATTGATCATATTCCTGATCCTTCTGGGGATCATCCTCTTCCTGATCGAGTTTTTGCTTGTCCCCGGAATTACTGTTGCCGGAATTGGGGGTGCGATCCTGATGATCGGCGGGGTCATCATGGCATATCATTTTCATGGCACAGCCGCTGGAAATTATACCCTGATTGGAACGGCAGTGGTATCCTTCATTACCATCTATTTTGTTTTAAAAACAAAAACCTGGAACCGCATCATGCTGAAAACCAATATTGACGGGAAAGTGAACGTGGTGGAAAAGAAAGATCCTAATGTAAAAGTGGGTGATATTGGAGAAACGGTTACCCGCCTTAATCCCATGGGGAGAGTCCTGGTGAACGGAGAGAATTTTGAAGGCAAATCAGAAGATAGTTTCATCGATCAACAGTCAAAAGTTGAAGTAACGAAAGTATTAAGCAATAAAATCATTGTTAAACTAAAAAAGGATTAACATCATGGAAGGAATTGGATTGTATATTTTAATTATTGTCGGTGCGTTAGTACTCCTTTGGATCATTCTATATTTCATTCCCATTGGACTGTGGTTTCAGGCACTGGTATCCGGTGTCAGGATATCCCTGTTACAACTGATATTCATGCGGTGGAGGAAAGTACCTCCCTCCGTTGTCGTTGGTGCAATGATCGAAGGCACAAAGGCAGGATTGATATTGTTACGGGATGATCTGGAAGCCCATTACCTTGCCGGAGGCCGGGTACCCCAGGTGGTTCATGCCCTGGTTTCGGCATCAAAGGCAAACATTGACCTGCCATTTCAGATGGCTACTGCCATTGACCTGGCCGGTCGGGAAGTCTTTGAGGCGGTTCAGATGTCAGTGAACCCGAAAGTGATCGATACCCCACCGGTAACGGCTGTGGCGAAGGATGGTATTCAGTTGATATCCAAGGCCAGGGTAACGGTTAGAGCAAATATCAAGCAGCTGGTTGGAGGGGCTGGTGAAGAGACAGTACTTGCCAGGGTAGGTGAAGGCATTGTATCTTCCATTGGATCATCAAATTCACACAAAGCTGTCCTTGAAAATCCCGATTCCATCTCCAAAACAGTTCTTGAAAAAGGCCTGGATGCGGGAACTGCCTTCGAGATCCTCTCAATCGATATTGCCGATATCGATATCGGGAAAAACATTGGCGCTGTGCTCCAGATGGATCAGGCAAATGCGGACAAAAACATTGCCCAGGCAAAAGCCGAAGAGAGAAGGGCTATGGCTGTTGCCCTTGAACAGGAAATGATCGCAAAAGCCCAGGAAGCACGGGCTAAAGTGATCGAGGCAGAAGTCCAGGTGCCGCTCGCAATGGCTGAAGCTTTCCGCCAGGGTAACCTCGGAATACTCGATTACCTGCGGATGAAAAATATTGAAGCCGATACCGGTATGAGAGACTCCATCGCCAAACCCGGAAGCGGCAGCTCTAAAAAAAGCTAAACCCTGCAGATTATCAGGAACACTATACCAACAGGAATAATCTAACAGGGATGTGATGTTTTAACCCCGGGTGTATGCTCGGGGTTATTTTTTTTGATACACCTCCATCACTAATAAAGGTCATCAAATATCCTTCTTGTACACAATGGTTCGGTAGGGAAATGGTATCTCGATCCCCTCTTTATCGAACCGTTCCTTAATGGCTTTATAAAGATCGCATTTCATGGCAAAGCCGCTGTTGTGGTCCTTTGACCAGACATAAGAGCGCAGGTTAACCGAAGAGTCTCCAAATCCGATCACCCGCACAAGAACCGGCGGAACATTCTTCTTCTTCTCTTCTTCTGTGCGGTTATCCAAGAAGCCGGGATGCTTCTGTGCCTCTTCCTGAATGATCCTGAATGCCTTGTCGATGTCGGAATCATAGCTGATGCCAAATTCAACGAAGTTGCGGATCATTTCGTCCTGAATGCTGGAATTGACCAGGATATCCGAACCGATTTGCGAATTGGGTATGACAACCCGGCGGTTCTCAAAGTCGCGAATGACCGTATGACGAAGCGTTACATCCTCTACCATTCCATTGCCCATGTCTCCGACTTTCAGCACATCACCAACCCTGAAGGGTTTGAATATGACAATGAAAATCCCATTGATAATATTCGAGAATGCCTGTTGAGAGGCAAAAAGGACAAGTGCAGTGGCAATGCTGGCTCCGGCAAAGAGGGTTACTCCCAGCGATCGGAGCTTTGGAATGTAGAAGAAAATGACGATCAAAGCCCCGATGTAGAACAAAAAACTGATGGCATTGCTCATAAAATTCATGGTGGTCTGCTCAAGACCCAGCTTCCGGGACGTGATCCGGATGGCTCTCTTGGCAATTCTTGAGAAAAGGAAAGCCAGCAAAAATGCAATGATAACCACAATGCCATATTTGATCCAGGGATAGTGATCCAGGAATTCAGTAATTACCGAAAAGAAATTGATCGATGCCATGACGTATTGTTTTTTCAATTGTGAATTTATAGATTATTCGTGTATTCCTGTTCGAAGAGTTCGATATATTTCGATACATTCAATCCCAAATTCCAATGCTGGTTTTAATTGATAAGGAGCTATAAAACTTTCAGAACCATTTCTTCCGTTTGAAATAGCGCAACATAATAATGGCAACGACCACGATCACTCCCCACATGATGAAATAGCTGTATTTGAAGCCCAGTTCAGGGATATATTCAAAGTTTGTTCCGTATATGCCGGCAATAAACGTTAGTGGAATGAAGATGGCTGCAAATATTGTCAGGATTTTCATCACCTCATTCATCCGGTTGCTCATGCTGGTATGGTAGATATTCAGGTAGTCGGAAAGGATCTCCCGGTAGGTATCGATGGTTTCAGTTGTATGGGTTACCAGGTCCAGCAGATCGGCAATAAATGGCAATGTTTTCTTATGAAAAAGATCCGATTCTGACCGGGCCAGCCGGGTCACCATCTCCCGGGCAGGCCGGATCACCTTACCGAGAAAACTGATCTCACGTTTGAACACATTGATCTGATGCAGTGTTTCCTGTTGAGGATTCTCAAGGATCTGTTCTTCAAGGTCTTCTATCTGTTCCCCGATGCGTTCGACAATGTAAATGTAGTTGTCAATAACTGTATCCATCAGTGCATAGGCAAGATAATCGTTTCCGGATAACCGGATCCTTCCTTTCGCCTTCCGTATCCTCTCCCTGACCGGTTCAAAAACATCCCCGGGGCATTCCTGAAAGGTGATCAGAAAATCCTTCCCTAAAACCAGGCTTAATTGTTCGGCGTTTACCTGCTGTTCCTCTTCATCGTATTGCAGCATTTTCATGGCAATGAACCGGCAATTATCAAACTCATCCGTTTTGGGTCGTTGCCCGGTATTGAGGATATCTTCCAGCGCCAGGGGATGCAGGTCATAGATCTCCCCGATCCTTTTGATCAGTTCGGTATCGTGTATCCCGTAAATGTTCAGCCACGAAATCGGCCTTGCTCCCTTCAGCGCGGGAATCTCTTCAACCGTTGCAACATCAATCTCCTCCAGGTATTCTTTATCGTAACGGATGATTTTCAGACTGGATTTTTCAAGTTTCTGCTTCCCGATAAAGACCAGGGAGCCCGGGGCCAACCCCTTGGTTTCAACTCTTTTCTTAAAAAAACGTGCCATGATGACAATTTTTATTAAAGATAGGGTTTTAAGCCGGGATCCTCCCTGTATTTACACAGGTAAAAAAATCGGACAATTATTTACCAATTCACTCTTTATCTTGATTAAACCTAAATGTTCGCATCCACGACACATACTGTTGGAAAAACAGACAGTTTTCTGCAGTAATAATATGGTATGGTACAGGTAATTAAGCCATTAGATAGATGGCATGTATTTTGAATCTCAGTCAGAGCATCCAATCCCAAAATAATGCTCTGTAATTTTATCAAAATCATTTTCAGAAATTTTATTCGGTTCAAAACATTTTCCGCTCTCAATATTCTGGGATTATCGATTGGGATTGCCACTTCATTATTAATACTTTCATGGACAAAGTACGAATGGTCTTATGACCGATTTCATGACAAACTCGACCGTATCCACCTGGTTTGGCTGGGATCAGATGATGGTACGACTTTCTCTTCCTATGGTCCTGGACCTTTAGCCCATACATTAAGGTCCAATTATCCCGAAATTGAAAACTCGGCAAGAACCTGGTCCACCTTTAGAAATAGCCCTGTTCGGTATAAGGAGGAAACATTCTTTGGCCGGGGTTGTGGTATTGAACCTGATTTTTTTGAGATCTTTACTTTCCGGTTCATACATGGAAGTGAAGATATCTCATTAAATGATCCCTATTTTATTATTCTAACTGAGGGATTTGCCTCAAAACTTTTCAAACAAGAAAATCCTATAGGAAAGACGGTAGAGTTTGAGATTTGGGGACGGTGGACAGAATTTACTGTTACCGGGGTAATCGAGGATGTCCCTACCAATTCAACTCTGGAGTTTGATTTCTTACTCCCCTTCTTGTTCATGGAAGAGGTGGGATGGGATATGCAAGCCTGGGATATTTTTGCTATGCAAAGTTATATTCTTCTTAGAGAAAATACCTCGCTGGATATTGTAAATGAGAAAGTCAGTAACATAATAATAGAACATGATCCCAGATCGAATCGGACTATTCAGCTACAACCTTATTCACAATTACATTTGAAGCCTTTGGATGAAACCGGTATGAGGAAATATGTGATCTTATTTTCATCAATTGCTATACTGATTCTGGTGGTGGCCATTTTTAATTATATCAATTTAACTACTGCTCAGTATAGTAAACGAATAAAAGGAATAGGAATCCGAAAAGTGTTTGGCTCAGGGAAAAAGCAGCTGGTTTTTCAGCACCTTAATGAATCTTTGATGATTACATGTATATCCGTTATTCCGGCAGTCATACTTATTGAATTACTATATCCCATTATCACCCGCTCTATCGGAAAGGATTTCATTACACTTTATACGCCAGAGTTTTTTATTCTCCTATTCTCAATTGTGATCTTGTCATCAATTCTGTCCGGACTCTACCCTGCATTTTACCTCTCCTCATTTCCGGCTTCCACCATCCTGAAAGGAACCCTGAAAACTGGTAAAAAAGGATCAACATTCAGAAAAATACTTGTTGTACTGCAAAGTATGATCTCTGTTCTGCTCATTATCTATGTGATCATTCTGAACAAACAGTTGGCATATATACATAACAAAGAATTAGGTTTTGATAAAGGAATCATTTTAAATGTAAAATTGCGAGGAAGTTTTTACGACAATTATGACGTGGTAAAACAAAGACTCTTATCCTACCCTGATATAATAAGTATGACACAAACCAATTCAGGCTACCTGAATAATGGCAGCAGTACGTTTTCGAGCAGGTGGGAAGGGAAGAGTGATGATAAAGAAATTTTAATGGATATCCATACGGTTGACTACGATTACCTTAAAACATTTGGCCTCGAAATGGCTAATGGAAGATTTTTTTCAGAAGATTTCATAACGGATAGTTCCGAGGCATTTATTCTTAATGAATCAGCGGTAAAAGCCATGGAACTGCAATCACCCATTGGGAAACAATTCTCATGCTATGTAGCAAATCAAAGCAAAGAAGGAAGAATAATTGGTATAATACAGGATTTCCACTTCAGAACCTTACATCATCAAATCACTCCGATGATACTTACTATTGCCCCATGGTGGAGCAGCAATGTGTTTATTCGACTCAATCAAGACAATATTCCGAAAACCCTTAATTTCCTGACCAATACCTTAAGAGAATTGTTGCCCAATTATCCGATTGATTATAGCTTCCTGAATGAGGATATTGATGATCTTTATTCATCTGAAAAGAGAATTGGAATTCTGGTGGATATTGGAACAATTGTCGCCATTTTCATCTCTTGTCTGGGTTTATTTGGATTTTCCCTGTTTATTGTTGATAATGCTAGAAAAGAGATTGGAATACGAAAGGTTAATGGCGCTACAAGCAAAGAAATTGTATATTGGATGGTTAAAAAAATAGGATTATTGATCGGGATATCTTTTCTCCTTGGCGGTCCATTTGCCCTTATCATAGGGAAAATGTGGTTACAGAGTTTTGCTTACCGTATCACGTTAGGTCCTGGAATTTTCCTTATGGCAGGTATTATTGTTATACTTATATCATTATTGACGGTGAGTTATCAGACGCTGAAGGCAGCCAATACTAATCCGGTAGATACGCTCCGATATGAATAATGGGAAGAAGCCAAAGCGTCAGTGGGAGTGATCCCTTTGGGGAAAACCTGCCACAATCAAATAAACAATTCTACTGAATTGTATTCTATTTTTACAACAGTCTCTCATAAAAGGAAGGCGATATTTCCGGGGATTACCCCGCTATGAAAGCGGGGTGATCCCTGAATGATTTCCCTGCAACCCATTTAATATCCTGTTTGCTACGCAAACATTTTTTTATTTGTCACTGGCCTTATCCAAGAGCACTTGGCCCGGCCAGCTCCAAATAAAAAATTCAGCCGAAAGACTGGATTTTAAATGGGTTGCGGTGAGGGGGGGATTCGAACCCCCGGTACGGTTTCCCGTACGGCAGTTTAGCAAACTGCTGGTTTAAGCCACTCACCCACCTCACCGTATAAAAGTTCAATAGAGTACTTGCCTTGTCAAGTTGTACAATTATTTACAGCCACCTTCGTCCGCCAAAGCTTTTTTTTGAACACCTTATCAGCCGTTAGGCGGAGAAGGTGTTAGCGACGGCGGATCACCCACCTCACCGTGTATTTTTGGATGTAAATTTATTAATAAAATTATAGAACATTTTTATTTGCCAGATTTTCCGGAAAAGCAGGGCAAATGTAAAAAATCAAATGACAATCCACAAAAAAAACAATGGTTGTTAGAAATGATTCAAAGAACAGAAATTCAAACTTTCACCGACGTTCTCCCCTCTAAATAAGAGGGGTCGGGGGTGTGTAGATAAAATTATTATTTAGCCTTGATATCCCACCATTCGTGATATCAGGGCAGAGAGTGGACATATCCGGATTCAAACCTTTTCAAGTCAACAAATTAATTTTTACATTTATCCTGTCATAATAAACCCCATAAAACATGAAAACCAAACCGACCTTTTTATCCATCTTATTACTGATTTGTTCTGTTCTGATAATTACTGCACAGCCGGTTGAGACCTGGCTGTCTGCCGGACCATTCCCCGTATCAAAACCGGGATTCGTCCAGGGCAAAAACATCAGCGGAGAGGAGTTTGAAGAAAAACTCATCCTCTCCAATGCATACATCCACCTTACGGACATCAAACCCACGGAAGGACAATCCTTTCCATGGATGAATTACAAACCGGGAACCTGGGAAAAACAGTCCCTTTCAAAAGAGGGCTTCCTGGAGATCAAACCGGATAAAAAAGCAGCATACCAGCTATCCTATCATTCATTTTATGTGGAATCGGACGGACTGTATGAATACAAAGTCGATGTGGAAAGCCCCCAGATGTTTGAGGTGTTCCTGGATGGTAAGAAAATTGCCTCCAGCTATCGGGTTGCCGAACCCGAAAATACCAGCAGCAAAACAGCCACCCTGGACCTCGACCGGGGGAAATTCGTAGTCGTGGTGAAATCGATGTATATAAAAGATGATGAGAATGAGTGGAAGCTGAAAGCCACAGTTAAAAGCGATAATGAGAACAAACCGGTCATCAGCACATCCCCGGAATGCAGCATGAATATCCACCACCTGCTCGAGGGGGTGAAACTGGGTTCGGTATCCCTCTCACCGGATGGCGCAATGATCCTCATCAACTACAGCAGGATAAATACCAAAACCGGTGCCAGGAAATCATGGGTGGAAGTGAAGGATTTTACATCGGGAAGGATCCTGCAGAGCTTCAGAAAAGAAGGGACTACAGGATTCAGGTGGGTGCCGACCGGGAAGAAACTCTATTATACCGATTCTGACGAATCGGGTTCCTCCATCTGGGTTTTTGATTTCGAAACGGGAAAGGAATACCCGGTCCTTGAAGGCATTGATGATCTTTCCTCACCTCAATGGTCGGATGATGGCACATTCATCATCTATGGAGTCACCGAGACCAGGAAATCCGATGGTAAATCATCACTCAAATACATGGATGAGCTGGGAAACCGTACCTTCCGGTCTGAACGAGAGACCTACCTCTATAAATATGATGTTGCCAGCAGGGTAAAAACCAGGCTTACCTTTGGTGAACAGGGCACCAGCCTGAATGATATCAGCAAAGATGGGAAGAAGATAATTTTTACCACCTCCAAGCCCAACCCGACAGAAAGACCCTTCTCCCTGGAGAGCATGTACCTGATGAACCTTGAAACCGGTGAGGTGAAAACATTATGGGAAGATACCCGCTGGGGTGGTTATGGTCAATTCTCACCGGATGGGAAAAAATTACTTGTTTCCGGAGGGCCCGATTGTTTTGGCGAAACAGGCCGCAATATCGGTAACAATCCCATTGCCAACAATTACGACGGGCAGCTCTATATCTATGACATTGCTGCCGGGCAGGTTGACCCGATCACGAAGGAATTCAATCCTTCTATCAGTTCAGCGGTATGGCATCCCGCAGATAACCGGATTTACCTGACTGCTGAGGATGAGATCTACCGCCGGGCCTTTGTTTGGGATCCCAAAACCAGGGAATTTAACAGAATAAACACCATTCCTGAAGTGCTTGGATCATTCAGCATTGCCGGGAAGAGACTGGAGGCTGCCTATACGGGGACGAGCCTGGGAAATCACAACCGTGCATGGCGGATGGATCTGGCAAACCAGGTAAGTAAACTATTTGACAATCCCGAAGCGGAAACCTATCAGCAGGTGGAATTTGCAAAATCGGAAGAGTGGGATTTTGTTTCTTCTGCTGGTGGTACCATCCGGGGCTATTTCCTCTACCCGCTCCATTTTGATCCATCGAAGAAATACCCGCTGATCGTGAATTACTACGGAGGAACCTCTCCCGTTTCAAAAAGCTTTGGGGGACGCTATCCTGCAGATGTCTGGGCAGGAGAGGGGTATGTTGTGTACATTCCCCAACCCAGTGGTGCCACCGGTTTCGGACAGGAGTTCTCGGCTCGCCATCAGAACAACTGGGGGGAAACGGTAGCCGGTGAGATCATTGAAGGTGCGCAGAAATTCATTGAAACCCATCCGTTTGTGGATAAGGAACGAATTGGCTGTATCGGAGCTTCCTATGGCGGGTTCATGACCATGCTCCTGCAGACCGAGACCGATATGTTTGCCTGTGCCATATCCCATGCAGGAATTAGCTCCATCAGTTCCTACTGGGGAGAAGGATACTGGGGGTATGCCTATTCGTCGGAAGCAACCGGTGATGCCTACCCGTGGAACAGGAAAGATATCTATATCGACCAGAGTCCGCTGTTCAGTGCCGATAAGATCAAAACCCCGTTGCTGCTGCTTCATGGTTCGGTGGATACCAATGTGCCACTGGGCGAATCCCTGCAGCTTTGGGTCGGATTGAAGATCCTCGGGAAACCGGTTGAAATGATCCAGGTGGAAGGCGAAAACCACCATATCCTGACCTATTCAAAACGGATCGAGTGGCACAATGCCATCATGGCCTGGTTCGATAAATGGCTCAAAGATGCCGGTCACGACTGGAAAAAGCTATTTCCGGAAAGCAAATTGTGAAGAGTGAACAGGGAGATGAAGGGACTGTGTGACGATGAGACTGAGGGATAAAGTGACGAAGTGACTGAGAGACGAAGAGAGGGGGAGACGGAAAGAATAGGTGCTCGGCTTTGCCAGCCGTAGCTTTCTTTGACCACCATAGTTTTAACAGAGGTGGTAGCGAAGGCTGGTGCTCGATAAAAAAAATGGTATTGGGTTAGTAGGTTATAAGGTTATTAAGGTGTCTAATGTAAAAATTGTAAGTTGTCGTAATTATATAAATTGAAGCGGAATTGGTTATTTATTGTGACATTAAGTTAAAGACTAATACCAATGTACTAAATAACTTAATAACACACTAACCCACTAACTTCTTTTACGAATAGTTTCTATTATTTTTTGTCTGATTCTTGGTGCCATTAATCCATAATGATAACGGTACAATCCATCTACTCAATTTTTCCGAAAACATATCCCACAGAGATCCGGGCTACCTTGTTATAAATAGTGAGACCATTTTCTCGATCTACTGATATATTGCCCATTCCCAGGTCGTAGTAAAAGCTGATCTGGATTGATTTAATTTCGACTCCCATTCCAAAAGTAAATCCCCAATCCAGGTGTTTGAAATCATCTTTACCCTCTGTTACACCCCAGGATATTTTATTATCAGTTTCAGACTTCAGGCCATCAATTTTATCCTCATCATAAATACTCCCGGCGATTCCTATGCCAATATAAGGACCGACTGCACCATAAAGCCCGAATGAACCAAATTTCTGTGATACTGTAAAGGTTAACGGAATATCGATATAATAAAGCGACTGAATTTCGTAAAATTCATGGGATTGTCCAATTGAATCAGTCCATTCATCACTTTGTTGAAAGCCTTTTCTTGAAATCATCAGTCCCGGTTCGAAAGCAAATCGATTGCTCATTGGGATCTTGACAAAAATACTGGCATGAAAACCTATGAGAATATCGTAACCTTTACTATTTATACTGTTATCCTCTTCTTCCAGGAAGTTTGATAAATTGAGACCGGCTCTTACGCCAAGTTTAGGTTTAAGCCGGTCAGGTTTTGTAACTGCACGCTGTGCAAAAGAAGGAACGCACAGAAAAGAAATGAGGATTAGCAACAGAAGTTTTTGTGTATGTTTCATTTGCAGAATGTTAATGTATAAATTTAGATTTTTAGTGCCACAAAATCAAATGTTTGTTGAATTATTCATTGGAGAGACGAAGAGGGGAGGAGACGCTGTGACTATGAGATGATGGGACCTGAGAAATGAGAAGTGAGAGGAGATTTCGAATTTCGGATTTCGAATTGTGGATTTTGGTAACAAAAATATCCTCTTTTAAAAATCCAGATTGATCGAGAAGCTTTAACTCAATAACGGAATTTTGTTCGTACCTAAATACCCCGGCAGGGGTATAACAATGATTAGCCACCGGTGCTAACCGGTGGTTAAGGTGTACAAGAAGATAGCAACCCTACAGGGGTTGAATATTCAAATGTAAGGAAATAGAACGAAACCCAAAACCCGATATTGCATCAAAAATGCATTCGATGTATAGACGTAAGATTTTACGTCTCTACTTAATCAATCCGAATTTATAAGCCAGGGAGATCCGGGTTACCCGATTATTCCTTTTGAAGTCATTACTGGTATAGTCTGAAATATTGGCCAATCCCAAATCGTAAGCAAAACTTAACTGAAATCCCTTAATCTCAGCTCCAAACCCAAGGGTTAATCCATAATCCAAAGATTTAAGGCCGTCTTTATCTCCCCAGGAGATTTTGTCATCATTTTCGTCTATTTTGACCCCACCAGTCTTTGTCTCATCGTATGCGTTTCCTCCGATTCCAATACCAAAGTAGGGCCCCACTGCTGCGAATATCTTAACAATACCAATTTCAAGCATTACTTCAACCGGTATAGGAATATCAAGGTAATACAGATTGTATTCCTGATAAAATGTTGTATCATCATATTCGCTAGTATACTGAAATCCTTTGGTTGAGACCATAATACTCGGTTCTATGGCAAACCTTTTTCCGATGGGAACTTCAACAACTATACCGGCATGAAAACCAATTTTAGAATCATAAACATCACTACAAATACCATCATTATCTTTTTCATGAAAGTTGGCGATGTTTAAACCGGCTTTTACACCGAATTTGGGCAGGAACCGGTCGGGTTTTGAAACCTCCATCTGTGCGAAGGAAGGAATACCCAGAAAAGAAATAATGATCAGCAATACCAGTTTTTGTCTCTGTTTCATGTTCGTTTGTTGGATGAGGTTATTACTTGTTTTATCCGATAAAATGCAGCATGTTAGCCCATAAATTTAAACCATTGGTAATACAAAATCAAATAATCATCGATAATTTATTGGTCGGGTTCGATCGAACTGTTTGGATACCAGGAATAATAGACAAATCTCATTGAAAGATCAAAAGATTTTTTAATTTTGCGGCGGTCGCAAACCACCTTCTCCGCCGACTGGCGGATACGGCGGTCGCATACCGCCTTCGCTAAAGCTATGGCGGTCGCAGCAGGGTATAGTCCCGCCGATGGCGGGACACCTGCTTTGGTTCTTTACGTGTTACAGTATTTATTATTTTTCGGGGTATAGCGCAGTCCGGTCCCGATTTTGCAACAATCCGTATGAAGCG
>CAZTES010000053.1:0-17672 GCA_964612275.1 uncultured Rikenellaceae bacterium | reverse complement strand
TCATGATTACGGCAGCTTCAGGGTCATTTTTCAAAATATGGCGCAACCAGAATATCCCTTCGTTCACAGATGATATTTTTGCCGCAAAATTCATGTCCAGAAGTATCAAATCATAATCCTCCCCGTCCATCTTGTTGAAAATCATATTTGGATTAGAAAGGGTATCCATGCCCCGGAATTCGTATTTGAGTAAAAGTTCAAGTGATTCAAGGATCTGCCGGTCATCATCAATGATCAATAATCGTCCTTCCATTTTCTAAAATTTTTGAAGTAAATTACGGATAAATGATTAAAAATTGAACGGAAAATGTTTAAAAATTGAACGTTTTTTTTCAGTTTGTCCGGGCAATAAATTCTAATAATTTGATTTACTTTGCTTTATAAGAATGGCATGCATCTTGATTTTGCAGTAACTAAAAAAAGTCATGTGGCGCAATTATTATAAATCAGCCATCCGAAACCTGATAAAACACAGGTCAAACAACATTGTAAACATTTTAGGATTATCCTTCGGGCTGGCTATTTTCATAGCCCTGGCATTGTATATTCAGTTTGAACTGAGTTTTGACAATTTTCATGAAAAGGCAGACCGGATATACCGGGTTGAACAGATCATGAATGAAGGAGACCGGATTGAGCGGATGGTGGGTTGTCCCACCCCGCTCTGGCAGGCATTAAAAAATGATTTTCCGGAGATTGAATCCTCCATGCGGTTTGTCTATGTCTCGAGGCTAAGTGATCTCAGTTTAACGGCCAGGGATGGCTCAACCATCAAAGCCAGGGGATGTTATGTCGAAGAAGATTTCCTTCAGCAGTTTACTTTTCCGCTGTTGCCAGGTAATCCGGAAGAGGCGTTAAGGGAACCTCTATCTGCGGTGCTTTCAAAATCTATTTCTGAAAAGATGTTTGGTGAGAAGGATCCGGTTGGAGAATCATATGATATTAACGGAGTACAATTTAAGATTACAGGCATTATGGAGGATATGCCGAATAATTCCCATCTCCAATTTGACGTATTGCTATCGGTAAAAACCATTGAGAAATTAAATGGCGAGGATTCTTTCACCGTCTGGGGGAATAACTGGGTTAGCCTATATGTCACGTTGATCCCCGGGCATGATATTGAGGATTTCAGGAATAAAATCAGATACAAGCTGAAAGAATACTATTACGAAGAGACTCTCAATGAGTTGGATGTGCGGCCGATCCGTGAAATTCATCTCTATGCAAATTTACGGAATGATTATGCGGTAAGGGGTAACATTCGGAACGTATACATTCTTTCAGCCATTGCATTCTTTATTCTCCTGATGGCTGGGGTCAATTTTACCAATTTATCCATCGCCCAATCCTCCGTTCGTGCAAAAGAAGTTGCTCTCAGGAAAATAAACGGTGGTTTGCGCAGGATCTTATTGATTCAGTTTCTGGGTGAATCGATTTTCATTGCTTTCATTTCGCTCTTTTTGGGCTTTGTGTTTTTTGAATCCATTCTTCCCCTTTTTAACCGGATAACAGGCCAAAACATTGATTTTCTCTACCTGCAGAATATCCCCTTGTTCCTGTTCATCATTGGGGTTGGCTTTCTCCTGGGTTTGCTTGCCGGTATTTACCCGGCCATTCTCATTTCAAAATTCTCACCCCTATCGATTTTCAGAACACAATCAACCCATGGCAGCAAAAACCCTGTACTGAGAAAGTTCCTGATTGGTTTACAGTTTTTCATTTCTGTGGCCTTCATCATTGGTGCCATTGGTGTTGCCCGGCAAGCATTCTATCTCAAGAATAAAGATCTCGGGTATAATCCGGAATTGGTGGTTAGAGTCCCACTGAATGACACATCGATGACCAAGATTAATACCTACCGGGCAGAGCTTCTCAGGTTTCCCGGGATTGTAAATGCTTCTGTTCATGACTACAGGATATGCGAATCAACCAACTGGACAAGAATTACCTGGGAGGGAACCCAGGACAATGAATTTATCCGGATCAATGTGAATTACACCGATCAACATTACCTCGATACCTATGAGATGACCTTAGTCGAAGGGAGTGGTTTCAGTGAACCTCAACCAGGAGAAGAAGAAGCAGAAGATGAAGTGATTCTGAATGAAGCGGCCGTAAAACGGATGGGATTTGCTGATCCCATTGGAAAGAAACTTCTGTATGGAGGCGATTACAGGAGATACGGAAGGTTAAATCCAACCATTGTAGGTGTAGTAAGGGATTATCATTTTCTTTCCGCACGCAATATCATTACTCCCTTTATGATTCGCCCCTACCAAAACCGACTGGTTGGCCAGAGCATATCTTTCCGCCTGGAGGGGAAAGCAATGAGTGAGTCACTCGAACTGATCAAAACAAAATTTACTGAATTTTTCCCTGGGGAAACCTATGATTATGAATTTGTCGACGAATACCATGCTCAGATGTATGCGGTTGAGGATCAACTTTCCAAAATTGTATTTACCCTTGCCATGATTGCAATAATCATCGCCTGCCTGGGAGTGTATGGACTTGTAGCATTCACGACCGCTAAAAGAACGAAAGAAGTAGGTATTCGGAAGGTAATGGGAGCCAGGTTTTTCTCAATCAGCCGCCTGTTTGCCCGTGAATTTATGATCCTGTTAATCACGGCAAACATCCTCGCATGGCCGGCTGCCTACTTTCTGGTAAAGACCTGGCTGCAAAATTTCCCGTACAGGGTCGATTTTTCTGCCATACCCTTCTTAATTGCTCTTCTGTTATCCATGTTCTTCACGCTGATGAGTATGCTGTACCATACCTTCAGGTCTTCTAGGCTCAATACAGTGGAGTGCCTGCGATATGAATAAAACTATTCCCGATCTGTTGAAAAGGTATTGATTATCAATTTTAATTTAGACTGAACTGTATTAACAATAAAAGTTCAAGTCATCTTGCTGTTTCCGGAAATGTTCTGTTGTTTGTCCGTTCGGTAGGAGGACTTGTCATTTCGAATCGCCGTGAGGCGGTGAGAAATATTCAAATAATGAAACCGATAAATCTTTCAGTATCCCTGATAATTGTTTGAAGAGTTCTCCATAGCTTCTCATGACTTCAAAGCTATGTTCGAAATGACACTTCTACAGTTCTGGCCATATCCCACAATTTGTCAATTCGTTTAAAAGATTCACCCAATATGATCTGGCATGAGCATGGATGCCACCTTCATGTTTTCAAAGAACTCTATCCTGCCCCGTTCTGAAACAGACTCCGTTTCATTCCGGAACATTACAATTAGCCATACCTATTGACATTGTTTTCTATATTATTCTGTCTGAAAGCCTGTTAGGGAAAATGGCATACGTATTGAGATAGAACTAAAAAATGTCACATGTTCCGCAACTATTTCATCTCAGCACTGAGAAGTTTTCTCAACAACAAAACCTATTCGATCATCTACCTGATTGGTCTGGCACTGGGAATTACCAGTTGTCTGATCATCTTTCTTTTTGTGGAAAATGAATTGAAGTTTGACCGGGTTCATCCTGACCATGATCGCACCTACCGGATAACCCACCTGTTTAAAATGCCACAATCAAATGATTTTACTGCCAACACTCAATCTCCGATGGCAGATGCTATCCGCGAAACAATGACCGGTTTTGAGAAAGTAGTTAAGGTATATCACACAAACCAACAGCAGGTAATTATTGATGAGGAAATCACTCAGGAAGAGAATGTGGTTTTTACCGAACCCGAGTTTTTTGACTTTTTTGCGGTCGAATGGATTGCTGGTAATCAGGCATCTGCCCTTCGGAATGTAAATTCAATGGTCCTGACGGAGGGATTTGCCCAAAAATATTTCCCGCTGGATTCTGCGATAGGGGAATCCATTATCCTGTTTGATTCAATTCCTTTCACCATTACCGGCCTGGTAAAAGATCCGGATGTTCATACCCATCTTCCTTTCACTGCCCTTCTTTCCATCAATTCATTAACAGAAGAAATTTTCGGGTTTAATTTTGATCAGTGGAGGGCCACGATGGGTGGCTTTTTTACCTATGTGAAATTGAATCATGGTATAGACCCGGGTACATTCGAAGAACAGTTTAATACACTGAAAGAAAAATACTTAAGGGAGAGCGACCGGGAGATGGAATATTTCTATCTGCAGCCGTTAAAAGATATTCACCTGAACGAGCAGTTCAGGATAGATAATCCAGGCTATACCACTTCCCATGAGTTCATTATCGTGATTTCCCTGGTCGGTATCCTTATTCTTATCATTGCCAGCATAAATGTCATCAATCTCAGGACAGCTCATGTCTTGAAACGTTCAGTAGAGGTTGGGATACGAAAGGTGAGCGGTGCATTCCGGCATGATCTTTTCCGCCAGTTTATGTTTGAAAACCTTATCCTGGTTCTCCTGGCAATTGTTATATCGCTGCTTCTATCAGAGCTCTTGTTAAACTCGGTGAACAACATTTTCGAAGGAACCATATACCTGGAGCTGTATGCTTCGCCTTCCCTGTTTTTGTATCTGCTTCTTGCCCTGTTGGTTGTTACTGCCTTAACCGGATTTTATCCTTCCATTATCCTCTCCTCCTTTCATCCTGCCCGGGTGCTTTACAGAGCCATCCGGTCGAAGGGAGAAAACCGGTTTTCTCTTCGTAATATTCTTATCGTATTTCAATTCATCATTTCCCTCGGGTTAATCATGGTAACCCTGACCATTTCCCATCAATTACGGTATATGCAGGAAAAGGATATGGGTTTCCGCAAGGAAGAGATCGTGAATATCACCTTACCGGATAGTGATCCTTTGATCGTAACCCGGATTCGAAACCGGTTGATCCAGGATCCGGAAATTGAACAATTTTCCTTTTCCAATGGAGCACCCACATCGAACATGAGGCTGGGATCCTTTTTCTCCTATTCCGGAGCCCCTGAAGGAGAAAGATATTTGTTTGATATTAAATATGTTGACACCAATTACCTGGAACTTTTCGACCTGCAACTACTTGCAGGAAACTGGTTTCGAGAGTATCCTGCGGCAGATACCACCAACCGCATTGTTGTCAATGAAGCCTTTACACGGAAAATGGGGATGTCATCACCTTCCGATGCCGTCGGAGAATTTGTTAATAGAAGCTCCGGAAACTATGAAATCGTTGGTGTTATCAGAGACTTTCATGTTCAATCCCTTTATAACCAGATTATTCCCGTTGCACTTTTTATCCGTCCTGACGAGTATTTTGAATTAAGCATTAAATACCGGAAGGGAGGCGAGCAGAAGCTGCTTTCCGGTTTGGAGGATACCTGGAGGGAGCTGTTCCCAAATGAACTTTTTCAGCACCATTTTCTGGATGAGTTTATAAAAAGTTATTATTCACGGGAGGAGATGACCGGTAAACTGACCCGTTGGTTTGCTCTTCTGGCTATTCTGATCACCTGCCTTGGAATTTTCGGACTGGTCCTTTTTGTCACCACCAAACGAATCAAGGAGTTTGGCATCCGGAAGGTAATGGGGGTAACCGGTACCGGTATTATTTCCCTGGTGGCTAAAGACTTCATCATCCAGATAGGATTTGCTTTTGTAGTAGCCACTCCCATTGCCTGGCTCTTCATCTCAAAATGGATGCAGAACTTTGCTTATCATACCTCGTTGAAAATCTGGATATTTCTACTTCCCGTGTTGGCCATTCTTGTGGCCAGCATGATCCCGGTCGTTTTCATCACCCTAAAGGCAGCCAACACCAATCCGGCCCAATGCTTGCGGTATGACTAAATGAGACACATTCTACACAACGCTTAGTCTTATCACTCGTCAGACGAACTCGAGTCGTAGTACGAGTTTCTTTTTACAGTACAAACGGGAAAAACATCCTGGTTTTCTTCATGTAATCCCGGTACTCGTCGCCGAACTTTTTAATCATGGTACCGTTTCTCTTTGATCGAAGCAACCCAGGAGAGGGATATCAAAAGCAGGGTTCCTGCAATCAGGATGATCAGGATAGTAGGGTTCATGTTTGTGGTTGGAGTTTAGCTCTATGTAAACAAATTTATTAGATTAAACCACACTGCAGCTCATCGTTTACCACAATTCTTTTAAACAAATGAATCCAGAACAAATGTCTTGAATGCCTAAAATGTCTCAAATGCCTTAAATACATTAAAATAGAAGAATTATTTAAAACATTTTTATTTTGAGGCATTTCCTAATTTTAAATTGGTCCACAGGATTCTTGCATAGGAATTCCAACGAAAATTTGGAGGTGCTTTTTTGCTTTTTTTTTGATTTCCTGAGGATTTTTTTAGCTCCATAGGAGCGAACTATTTTTAGCCCAGGGCGACCCCGTGAAATAACCTTTCGTTTGAACGGTACGTCATTGGCTTAAATATAGTCCCCTTTAGCAGCTCGTTTGAGAATGTCTCTATTTCACTGGGGAAGCCCTGGGTAGTTTACAATACGGTTACACCGGGCCAACTTCATTGTAATGAAGCAGGAAAGCATTTCATGGCCCGGAAAATACCAAACGTATATTCAACTATCCGTCAGACAGCCTGCCTGCCGGAGGCAGGGCACTACCCGCTAGCCAATGAAGCCGTCAGACGGAGTGAATGAATTCATTACGGTACCTTTCGGTCTGACCGCTGGAAGGTGCTCTGGCCCAAGGGAGCCGGTCCGACCGGTAAAACCATCACTATTTCACCTGTCCAAACAGGTAAACCATTTCCGTTGCGATCTGTTGACAACGTTCATCATATATAGCCTCCTCCTCCGGGGTTCCATCTGCAGTCCCGGGATCTTCGTATGGGATGGAAAACCTGGCTGATGCTCCCGGGACTACCGGGCAGGCTTCATCGGCATCGGAACAGGTCATCACCGCTACAAAATCGTTGTGCGGATTGACCGGATGTGAAAACTTTTTTGAAAAGGTTTTAACCGGATCAGCACCATCAGCATAACTTACCAGGCAGACCGGATTCGAACCAATAGTTTCTGACTCCATCTGAAATCCTGCTTTTTTTAGTGCAGTGACAGCCCTTGTATTGAATGCTGTAGCTTCCGTACCTCCCGAGTAACAGAAAATTTGTGGTATCTGATAATAGGATGAAGCGACCAGTCCCCAGAGTTGGCTCATCTGGCTTCTGCGTGAATTGTGGGTACAGATGAAAAGCAAGTTTACCGTTTTGTCTTCCCTGATTTTTTCAGAAATATATTTTGCGATATCATCCAACCGGATTTTTCTATCTTCAGGGATTGTGTTGAAATCAAGCACATTTGAATGGATATAACCGGTTAACGGCTCAAGAATAGTCCCTTTTTCAGTGTCTGACCCTGACATGTTGTTTTCTACCGTATCGGTTATTATATCGTTTATACTATGCTTGCAAGATATACAAAACCCCAGTTTAACGCTTGTAAACGATAACAAAAAATCCTGATAGGGGTTAAACAGTATAGCATTATGAAAAAAAATTCAACCTCTTTAGGGTTGTTATCATCTCGAACATATTAGCCACCGGTAGCTACCGGCGGATACTCATTATTATACCCCTCGGGGTATATGTTTTTACCTCTCTACCAAGGTTCCGCTCCGATGGAGCGGTTCTGATAAACAATCATTGTCTGTGCATCAGAAATTTGCTCCGTAGGAGCAATCCATTGGTAGTGCAAAACCGTATTGAAGCGTATTCGCTCCGTAGGTGCCAAACAAATCTTTTATCAATTATACAGACAAATTCTCCAAATCATCCGGCCTGTCATGGGATTCAATCAGTGCCAGAAATTTCTCCTGTAGGTAGGTGGTTTTACAGAGACACTCCGGCTCAATGTTTTGCCCTGTGCCATCAAGTCAATGGTGTATGTTCCAGGATCGGCACCTTCCAGGTCCCAGTTTATCCGGTTTAATCCTTTGTGATTTGTTCCCGGCATGTCCTTTACAATGTTCCCTTTGTTGTCTGCAATTTTAATCCTGGCGCTTTTTTTCTCTGATTTTGGTTCTTCCTTCAGATAATAAGTTATGATTACTCCAGCAGGCGGATTGGGTGCTTTGAAATCATACACCTCTTCTTCTTCTTCCGATGTTTCGATTGAGTCAATCCGTATTGTTTCCCGTGGAGTAAACAAGAAAACATCCTGTTCCAGCACCTCTTGTGACAGTTCCTCCAGCATAGTAATGTCATCCCAGATGAATATTCCACGTCCGTAGGATCCGAGGACCAGGTCATTATCCCGCTCTGCAATTTCAATATCATCGATTGCCACTTTGAGCAGGTTATCCGGTTCTACCCAATGGTTTCCTCCATCTATACTGATCAACATTCCATTGTGTATCCCGGCAAACAGCAGTTGCGAATTTCGCGGATGCTCAGCAAAACCCTTTACCAGAGCCATTTCGGGCATATCTCCTGTCATGTCGACCCAGGTTTCCCCAAAATCTGTGGTCTTATACAGGTAGGGAGAAAAGTCATCGGCTTCATAATATCTTCCATATGCCACATATGCAGTTGCCACATCATGGATGGATGCATGGATCCTGGTTAAAAACCGATCTTTCGGTCCCGGAAGTTTTTCCGTCAGATCTTTCCATGTTTCTCCATCATTCATGGTCAGATGAAGATTCCCATCATCTGTACCGGCATATATCACTCCCTTTTGAAGCGGTGATTCAGAAAGAACACTGATTGTAGCATAAGGTTTCCAAACCGGTTTGACCCCCATAATGGTAATCGTATCCGGTTTAGGTCCCCTGGTCAGGTCTTCGCTGATCACCTCCCAGTTTTCGCCCCGGTCGGTTGTTTTGAACAATTTATTTCCCCCAATATAAAGAGCATGGGGTTTATGTCTTGAAACAAAAAACGGTGTATTCCAGGTAAAGCGGTATTCCTCCTCTTCCGATTCCGGCTTGGGCCGGATATTAATTCGCATCTTCTCCTTTATGTCATTTATCATAATATAGCCATACTGTGATTCCCCATAAACAACATTGGCATCCAGTGGTTCCGAAGCAGAATAAAAGCCATCACCACCGGCAATTGAGATATAATCGCTGTTGCTGATCCGTTTATTGCTGTATGATTTTGATTGTGCACCCCAGACTCCATTATCCTGAAGTCCTCCATAAATCCAGTACGGATCACGGTGGTTGATGCTAATGTTATAGTATTGTCCGATCGGCAGGTTTCCTACAAACTTCCATTCTGTCCCACCATTGTGCGTAAGATAGAGTCCACCGTCATTCCCAAGAAGCATAAAAGCAGTCTCTTCCGGGTTCATCCAGACCACATGGTGGTCCACGTGTACATCTTTCATCCGTATCCTGTTGAATGAATTTCCCCCGTCGGTTGTCTCCTGCACTAGTGTACCCATCACCCACACCCGGTCTTCATCGACCGGATCGACACAGATCCTTCCGTACCAGTAGGATGTTCTCACATCATCCTGCATAACGGTCCAGGTTTCACCCATGTCTTCCGATCTGAAAAAACCCAGGGAATCGTGTTCCAGACAGGCATATACACGATTGGGGTTTGATGGTGCATAATCCAGTGCTATCCGTCCGATATTATCCTGGGGTATGGGTTCCCCGATTTTGGTCCAGCTATCTCCTCCGTCGGCAGAGCGGTACAACCCGCTGTTGGGTCCTTTCTGGACATGAGCCCAGGCATTTCTATACTGCTGCCATGCAGACGCCAGCATGGTTTTTCCATCCGGAAAAAGAAGCAGATCAGAGAATCCTGTATTTTCATCTACAAAGAGTATCCTTTCCCAGGTTTCGCCACCATCTGTGGTACGGTAGATTCCCCTCTCTTTATTTGCTCCCCAGCGTGATCCTGTAGCAGCAACGTACACCATATCGGGATTCTGCGGATGGATCCGGATCCTTGCAATGTGCCGCGTCTTTTCCAATCCCATGTGTTGCCAGGCTGACCCGCCATCCAGGGATTTGTATACTCCGTCGCCAATGGAAGCGGAACTCTGCTCACCGGATGCCTCTCCTGTCCCAACCCAGATTGTTTCAGGATCCGAACGGGATATAGCCATGTCTCCGATTGAAAGCGAACCGCCAGCATGATCAAACAGGGGGCTCCATGTTCGACAGGTATCCACCGATTTGAATACCCCGCCGGTCGATGCTGAAATATAAACTGTCAGCTTTTCCTGCGTAACCACTTCGATATCGGATATCCTTCCTCCGTATCTTCCCGGTCCGATGCTTCGCCAGGGAATCTGGCTGATGATTTCTGAAGAAAATTCCGGAGCATCAGATCTGGTGCATGCAAAACAGAGAGATAAAAACAGCAGGGCTGAGGTTAATGGCCATAAAAAATGATTTGTCTGTTGCATTCTTTTATAAAATTATTTTGTACATTATCCAGCACAACAAGAGAAGTTTGCCATTCATTGTTCTCGTTAAGTGTTTACTAACTGGTGAATCAAATGTATTAAAATTAGCTGATGTAATGAAAAGGATCTGTTCAATCACAATCATGATATGTATTGCCGGCTGTCAGCCAAAGGGTGATGTTAAAAGGGATACGCGTTCTGTTATGACCGATATTATCACCCAGGATTCATTATCAAAAAAAGAACAGCTTGGGAAGTTATTATTCTTTGAAAAAAGTATTTCTACCCCTCCCGGACAGGATTGTTCTTTTTGCCATGATCCTGCTTCAGGTTTTGCTGATCCTGACAGGAACCTTCCTGTTTCAAGGGGTGCACGTTCAGGTATATATGGTACCCGAAATGACATGACTGTGGCCTATGCAGCGTATATTCCACCCCTGCAATACGATCAGGAAGAAGGTATTTGGGTTGGAGGGCTCTTCTGGGATGGAAGGGCAAATAATCTTTTTGAACAGGCTGCAGGTCCTCCCCTCAATCCTCTTGAAATGGCTAATCCTGATACCATTACAATTGCTGAATCACTCCGGAAACTGGATTATGCCGATCTTTTCACTGATGCTTTCGGACCGGGAGCATTAACCGAACCAGGACAAGCCTTTGCATTCATGTTAGAAGCCATTGTAGCCTATGAACAGAGCGATGAAGTTAGCCCGTTTAACTCAAAGTATGATCTTTGGTTGAACGGAGAAGCTGAATTAACGGAATCTGAGATGCATGGTTTACAACTATTTCTGGAGGAAGACAAGGGGAACTGTGGTGCGTGTCATCCGACCCTTCCTGCCGTTGAGGGGGCTGGTCCGTTATTCACCGACTACACCTATGATAATTTAGGCGTACCAAAAAATCCGGAAAATCCATTCTATCTCTTACCGGAGGATCTGAACCCGGATGGTTTTGATTTTGTTGACCTGGGTCTGGGGGAAACAGTTATGGATCCAGATGAGAACGGGAAATTTCGTGTGCCAACCTTACGGAATGTAGCCATAACTTCTCCTTATATGCACAATGGAGTATTCAAAACTCTCTTTCAGGTAATCGCATTCTACAATACCCGTGATATTGCTCCCTGGCCAGCCCCAGAAGTTTCAGAGAATATTAATACAGATGAAATGGGGAACCTGCAACTCACCAATCAGGAGATTGAAGATCTGGTTGCTTTTTTACACACCCTTACCGATGGATGGGTACATGAGGATCCGGATGTTCAAGATCCTGATGAATAAAAACTCCTCAGCAAGGATATCTCTTTTAACAGGGTTGATATTGGGTGTAAAAATTTAATTATTATCTTTACTAAATTTGTTGAGAAAGGGCATCCCGTCAACGGAGGAACGCTTTATATTCACCAGGTTTCGTACTTCCCTGATACCGGGGAATTTCCCGATTGGTCATACTCATTGTATTTGAACTTGTCTATTGCGGGATTAATGTGCTTTTCTCCATCCTTTTTACCTAGTTACGCATACTTGAAAAAATGAAAAAACAACTCTATACAATAATCACAGGATCTGGCAGTTACATACCTCCAAAGAAGGTGTCGAATGAAAGATTTCTTGAAAACTTGTTTTATTCACCGGAAGGAGAGAAAATTGAATCGCCGACAGATCTCATCATATCCAAGTTTGAAGAGATAACAGGGATTCGTGAGCGAAGATATGCTGATGAACATCTGGTAACATCTGACCTGGCTTATTTTGCCAGCCTGGATGCACTTGAATCGTCGAATACCGACATGGAAAGCCTGGATTACATCATTGTTGCCCATAACTTTGGAGATGTACGGGTTAACCAGAAAGGATCTGATTTTGTCCCAAGCCTTGCAGCACGCGTAAAAAAGAAACTGGGCATTAAGAATCCGAACACCATCGCTTATGATCTGATTTTTGGATGTCCCGGTTGGTTGCAGGGAGTGATCCAGGCAGACTATTTCCTGAAATCGGGGGATGCAAAAAAGGCTTTGATTATTGGAGCAGAAACCCTGTCACGAATTTCAGATCCACACGACCGTGACAGCATGATCTATTCTGACGGTGCAGGGGCAGTTCTCCTGGAATCCGTGGTCAGCAGAAAACCGATTGGTATATTATCCCATTCCACCCGTTCTGATTCGCTGGAATATGTCGATATGTTGCACATGGATAAGTCCTATAATCCGGACTATTCAGGAGCGGAACTGTTTATAAAAATGAACGGCAAGAAGTTGTATGAATATGCATTGAAAACGGTTCCACAGGTTGTTAAAGAAGCCGTTGAGAAGGCAAAATTAATCCTGAACGATATCAGTAAGGTACTCATCCATCAGGCCAATGAAAAAATGGATGAAGCCATTCTCCAGCGTATCTTCAGGCTCTTCGGTGAGAAGATTATTCCGCAGCATATCATGCCCATGATCATCTCTCAATATGGAAATAGCTCGGTAGCAACCCTTCCTACTCTTCTTGATCTGATCCTGAAGGGTAAGCTTCCATACCAGCAGTTCATGAAAAACGATTATCTCGCCTTTGCCTCGGTTGGAGCAGGCATGAACATCAACTCATTCATTTATAAAGTCCCGTAGATCACGATCCGCCGGAAAAAACCCCATCCGGGGCCTTCCAATGGGATTGATTGAACTTTTTTGTATACAGCTGTTTTTCAACGCCTTAATGCTGTTCTGTCTTTTTTTCCCCTTCTCTCTGCAGGGTAATTACCGAATTTTTTCCTCAAAAAACTTGACTTTTGCTACATGAATATAGTATATTACGTGTAAAACCCTGCTATGAATACGCGTGTGTTAACTCCCAGTTTACGCCAATGCCTGTTGGTGCTATTTTGCTTTTCGACTTTCCTGTCATTGCCTGCTCAGGAACAATCGCTTCGTGATCCAAAAGAGGTCACGATAGAAGATATCAGCCTGTATGATTTCCTGAAACTGCACAAACAGGGTCTAATGGAAGCAATTCCCGTTTCACAGATTGAAATTGATTCTGAAGCGGTCAGTATTCAGATCGATTATTTTCTAAAACAGGAAGGATACAACATTGATTTTTTGAAAGAGGTTGATCTGTCAAGCACCGACCTGTCCAAAGCTGACCTTCGTTTTCTTAACCTGAAAGAGGCTAACCTGAGAGGCAGCGATTTATCCAGGGCAGATCTAAGATTCGTTAACCTCAAAGAGGCTAATCTTACCGGCGCCCTTCTGGTCAAGGCCAATCTGACCCGATCGAACATAAAAGAAGCTAACGTAAAAGATGCAGATTTCTCGGATGCTGTGCTGGAAGGTACAAACATTCAAGAAGCAGAGGGTCTGACAATAACCCAGCTTCTTTCGGTAAAAAGCCTGGTTAATTCAATCCTTCCCCCATCATTTAAGGAGAAACTTATTGCAGCCAATCCAAAATTGTTTAAAATCCCTTAGGTTCGCTATTTATTCCCGGGATACAAGCGCTGGCTGGTGAACGAATATCAATCGATGGGTTCAACGGTTATCCGAAAAGTACGCTGGTATTCTCAGCGATCTGGGTAAAGTTTGCCATGGCGACAGCTGCAGAATGGACAAAGGGTTTATCCAGCACCCACTGAATGGCTTGCCCAAAGGAGGGTTCCTGATCATCCGGTCCCTTGCAGGGCCCTGCAGAACAGGTTTTCATGGCAATAATTCCTTTGCCGTGCTCATTGGCTTTTTTCATTTCCGCCTCCACTGCTACCTGATTATAGTCGCTATACCGACCGGTAACGGAATGTGTATATGATCCTGCGAATGTATAAGAAACCATGGCAACATCATAAAAGTTTTCCCGGTTATCGGCTTTCAGCAGCTCCATCTGGTTGTGATGGGAGGAGAAGCCACAAGCCCGGATGATCCCTTTTTGCTTCGCCTCCGAAAAAAAATCCATGACGGCTTGGTGATAAATGATCTCTTCCGATTCGGCACCATGGATAAGCCAGATGTCAAGGTAATCGGTCTGCAATGCCCTCAGGCTTTCATCCAGCGATTTTTGCATGGTGCCCCTGATCCTTTGAGAAACTTCTTTTATTTTCAGTGCGTTCCCTGTTTCCAATGGTCTTATCCTGACCTTTGATTGAATGATCAAATTTTTCCGGATCTCTTTGACGGTTTTGCCAATCATTACCTCATTCTGTCCGTTTGCGTAAGACCGTCCTGTATCCAGAAAATTTATCCCGGTATCCAACGCTGCCAGAAGCAATGCTGGTTGCTGGGTTCTTGAAGCTCCGAAACCCAGGGTGGTTATTTCAATCCCTGTCTTGCCCAGCACTCTCTTTTCCGGTTCCTTCGTCCACCCAATCCAGGAAATTGGCTTCTGAGCAACCAATCCTGCCCCCACAACTCCCACAGAAGTTTTCTTAAGGAATTCTTTCCTGGTAATGTAACGGTTTCTTGCCCTGTTTGTCATATAGCCTGGTATACGATATTCCTGGAATTGCCTGTAAGATATGAAATTCCATTCTTATTAATGAGTTTTCAACAATGCCCTGTTTATTATTTTTTAATCACAGCCTGAAACATAGTCAATTATTCCGTATCTTTTATCCCCGAAAATTGAACCTTCAATTCACAACGCTTTGGATACAAAGATCTATCCATACAACTGGCAAGGCAAAGCAATCCTGGTTGTTGAAGATGATGAACCAAATTTCAAGTATTTTGAATTCCTGCTTAAGGAGGTGGATGCAACCGTGTTATGGGTAAAAAACGGACTGGATGCCATAGAGATCTGCTGTAGTGAAGATCAAAACATTGATCTGGTTTTGATGGATGTCCTGATACCCTTTGTAAACGGATCAGAGGCTACCCGGGAAATACGAAAATATTGTAAAGAACTTCCCATAATTGCTATCTCTGCATACGACACATTTGATAACCGGGAACGTTGTTTTCTTGCCGGTTGTAACGAGTTTATCTCTAAGCCTGTTCTGCCGCAAAAGCTTCTGGAAACCATGGCTTCTTATCTTGAACCCATGGGGGAACTCAAGCCAATAAAAAATGAGAATGTAGTGGTGGAAAAACCGAAACCTTTTAAAGGATAATATTTTCTCTCCCGTTTCATAAAAATCTGTTTTTACCGTTTATTAGGTATCTTGTACTTCCTTCTGGTTTCATTTTCGTGAAATTGTTTTATGATTAAACCCACTCTTCTTTAATGATCTCTCCCTGCGTTCCAACCATAATATATTTTACAGGAACTTTCCTTGAAGCACGATCGGCAGCCTGCTTAACCATTTGCAGTAATCCACCACAGCAGGGAACTTCCATAACCATCACAGTTAGCGTATTGATCTCGGCCTGGTCAATCAAAGCCTGAAGTTTTTCAAGATATACTCCCGTATGGGCGTCAAGTTTGGGACAGGCGATACCAAGCGTTTTTCCTTTCAGGTATTTCCCATGGAAATTCCCAAGAGAGAAAGCAGTACAATCGGCAGCAAGCAGGAAATCACTTCCCCTGAAATAGGAAACTGAAGGATTGACCAGGTGCATCTGCACCGGCCAGTGAGTCAGTTGAGATTTAACATCTCCCTGCTCAATTGCACGATCTGATTCTTCCGTTTTTTGAAATGCAAAAGCACTGGATCCGGGACATCCGCCTCCCTGATTATGGTCGGCAACCTGTCGAATTTGAGGAGCCGGCTCAATCACCTGATGATGTTGAACAGGTTGGGAATTATGTACTGCTCTTAGTACCTCCATCGGATCAAATTCAAGTTGATCTTTGTTTTCAGTTAAATACTGAACTCCCTGCTTTAAATATCCTTTTTCATTATGCTCTTTCAAATGCTTTATATGGGCAATGACCACATTTTTACCCTTTTTTACCATCTCTTTCAGAACGCTGATTTCATCATATGGATCTGCTTCCCTTTCTTCCATTGTTATGGCTCCTTCCGGGCAGTGTCCGATACATGCACCTAAACCATCACACATTAAGTCGCTGATTAACCTTGCTTTTCCATCAATTAATTGAAGCGCTCCTTCATGACAGTTCGGAATACATTCTCCACATCCATTGCACTTCTCTTCATCGATATGAATAATATCTCTTTTCATCTTATCCGTTTTAAGTTTGTGTTGATTACCACCCTGGTATTCAAAAAACAACCGCTGGTACACATTGTGGGTTATTTTATTCTTCTTTTGTACACAAAAGTCGGCATCGTATATGATATAAATTGTAACAATTGATACAAATTAGTACATTTATGGAAAAATACCATGGTTGATCTATTATCAAAATCTCCACTTTTCAGCGGAATTGATCCGGTGGATTTATCCGATCTATTCAGCAAAGCATTTTATCGGGTCAGGAGGTTTATAAAGGGAGAGGTAATTGCTTTGCGCGAGGATCCGTGTAATCATTTAATGATAATAATAAAAGGAAGTGTAAAGGGAGAAATGCTGGACTTTTCAGGGAAGACCATCAAGATAGAAGACATTGAGGCTCCCCGGGCCATTGCATCCGCCTTTTTATTCGGACACAACAATATGTTTCCTGTTGATGTCATGGGCAACGAGGAAGGGGAACTATTAATACTGCCGAAGGCTTCAGTTATTCAGCTTTTCATGGAGAGTCCCCAGTTTCTAAAAAATTTCCTGGATTCGATCTCTAACAGGGCACAGTTTCTCAGCACGCGGTTATACTTTCTAACGTTTAAGACCATTAAGGGGAAACTGGCTCAATATATTTTCAGTTTATTGAAACCGGGAAATCAGCGGGTTTCTTTTTCAAAGACGCAGCAGGAGATGGCAGATTTTTTCGGTGTTACCCGCCCGGCTTTATCAAGGGTAATGGGTGAATTAGAAAAAGAGAGGATTATTCGGGTTAAGCGAAAAGAAGTCACCATCACCGATCTTGAGAAATTAATGACACTGGTTCGTTGATCACCGCGGGCTATTTGCCATATACCGGTTATACAGATCATTGAACGTTTCTTCAAGGCTTGCTGCTTTTTCAAGCTGCCCGAATCGCTGTGTCAACCGCACCAATTCCTGGAAAATCTGCAGATTCAATCGTTTGTCATAATCGATTGCATTCCCGATGGATGGTCTCAGAGAAAAGTAGTAATTAAGCTCTTCCTCACAAACCATGGCATACTGGTCGACGATGGCATTTGCTTTTTCCTGTTCGCTGCATTTATAATATACTTCTGCTATTCCGACGGTAAAAATATCATAAGGGATCCGTTCCTGCGGCATCAATTCCATACAGCGATCGAGAACAGCCACGGCTGAATCCTGTTTCCCCTGGCTAACCAATTCTTCCGCCAGGCGGGTAAAATTATTCCTGATCTTGATGACCGAGAA
>CAZTES010000052.1:6429-17707 GCA_964612275.1 uncultured Rikenellaceae bacterium | reverse complement strand
TAAGAGGGGAAATTTCCCTGCTGACAATCGTTTGAAGATCCATCACCGTTCGTGATGCAAGAACAACCGGATCGATGGTTTTATGAGGGTATGCACCGTGCCCCCCTTCACCGAAAATCGAAATGTCCACTGAACTTACACCGGCAAATGCGGCTTCAGGACAATAACCAACCATTGTGGAAGGAAGCTCCGGATTGATATGAAATGCCAGTGCATAATCCGGAACAGGAAATTTCCGGAACAACCCTTCCTCGATCATGGCATTCGCACCACCACTCTTCTCTTCAGCCTGCTGGGCAATCATGATCAGGGTACCCTTCCAGTAATCCTTGAGGGCAACCAGCGTGTTGGCCGTTCCCACCCATACCGTCATGTGTATGTCATGTCCGCAGGCATGCATTACGGGAACCTCCTCCCCGGCTTCATTTTTCATCGTTACCTTACTGGCATAGGGCAAACCCGTCTTTTCTTCTATGGGAAGAGCATCCATATCCGTACGCAGCATAATCACCGGTCCATCACCATTTTCAAAAATACCCACAATACCAGTCCCTCCGAAATTCCGGGTTATTTGAAAGTTAAGCTTCCCCAGCTCTTCAGCCATCCGGTCCGACGTGGCAAACTCCTGAAAAGAGAGCTCCGGATGCTGATGCAGGTGCTTGTACAACGACTGATAATGATCCACATTCATTTCGATCTGCCTGGAAATGACTTCAATGATACTCTTATTTTGTGCTTGCAATGTAACGCCAGTAATGACTGCCAGCAAAATGATAAATTTAATTTTAGTTGTATACATAGGAGCTCTTTTAGGTGTATTCAAATATAGACATTGATTTTTGATTTTATCCTTAGAAAACAGTTCAGTGTCAAATTTTTTACATGTATGAAAATGAACCACTAAATGGATGATTTTGGGACATTTGTTGCAGGTAATCACAACGAGTAATTATATAATTAGCTCATATTCAGTATTATGTATTTAATGGTATAGAGTTTGGGAACCATGTATAAAAGTACATAATCTTGCCATTGAAAGTTTAATTAATTGAAATAAAAATGTTTAGGAATTATCTGCTGGTTGCCTTGCGGAATATTTACAGGAATAAGCTTCATACGTTTATAAATCTAACAGGATTCTCACTCGGTTTGGCTGTGGTTATTCTGATTGGCCGGTTTGTCTACAAAGAACTTAGTACAGACAAGTTCCACCAAAATATAAACCAGATCTATTTTGTTAAAACGCTGGGTTGGTTTACACCTTATGCTCTGGCTCCCACAATGAAAGATATGCTTCCGGAAGTAGAAAGTACGTTACGATTGGATTTTTTTATGGCGAGAGATGCTGTTCTGAATACCGGGAATGAGCCTGTTGTTGTTGATGATCTCTGTTATGCGGATTCAACTTTTTTCGACTTTTTTGACTTCAACCTGATCTATGGTAATCCTGACAAAGTCCTGATTTTACCTAACTCTATCGTCCTCACGAAGAAAATGGCTGACCGGTTATTTGGAGAGGTAAATCCTATAGGTAATACGATACGGTTCAACAATAAACTTGACCTGACTGTAACCGGAGTATTGGAGGATATACCTACCAACTCCTCAATATTCTTCAACGGGTTAATCTCGTTTAATACACTTTACCAGTTGATGGAGCCTGAACGATTTGAAAGCTGGTTCATGTATGTAACAAATACGATGATAAAGGTTAATGAACATGCCGATATTGACCAGTTAATATCAAAGATGAAACCGTTTGCAGAAGAACATCAATGGGATGAGTTTGATCTTTTGTGTTTTAATGATCTGCACTTCTTCGAGGAGGAAGTAGGTAATTATAGACAGGGTCATATCAAGGAATTACTCATCCTGATCACGATAGGCGTATTTATTTTCTTCATTGCTGTGATCAATTATGTAAATCTTTCTATAGCAACTTTTATGCCCAGGTTGAGAGAGATGATAATCAGGAAAATTGTTGGGGCCTCCCGAAATCAACTCATGGCACAGATTCTGATTGAACCCGTTATTCTGAGTCTGATATCCATGAATTTTGCAATTATCCTTGCCAACCTCTTTATCCCGGAATACAATGAACTGGTAAATTCTGATTTCCTGTATCTAAATACAAGAAGTGTCTCATTTTGGGTACTTTTCTTTGTTGGATCTTTGTGCCTGGGTCTTATTGTAGGTCTGTTTCCGGGATTTTATCTAACAGGAAACCAGTCACCTGAGATCCTGAGAGGCCAGACCGTTAAGACTTCCGGAAAAGGTCTATTCAGGAAACTATTGATGCTGTTTCAGTTCATCGTTTCCACCATTCTTATTATTTGTTCGATGATTATGCTGAAACAGTTCCATTTTATCCGGTCGAAAGATCTTGGTTTCAATCCCGAGAACATCATGGTGATCCCTTTATCTGAAGAACTCGTTGAAAAAAGAAATCTGTTCGTCGAGGAGATAAGAAGTGATCCAAATGTCATAGAATATGCATTGTCAAGCTATATTCCCTGCGAAGCGAGAATGATGGTTGGAACGGATATAAATTATGAGGGAGAAAAGAGAGAAGCCCTGTTTCATCTGGCAATGGTTGATGATAAATTCCTGGATTTGCTGGAATTTGAAATAATAAATGGCCGCAGTTTTTTACAGAACGTAGCGAGTGAGAAGATGAATATCATCATGAATGAGAGTGCTGTCACGAAGTTTGAATTGCATAATCCCTTCAATACGTCATTTCCACCTCATAATGAAGAGGCTGAAGGGAACCTTGTGGGTGTTTTAAAAGACTATCATTTAAGATCTTTGCATAAACAAATCAGTCCGATGGTTTTTCGTCTCGATCCGGAGAACACAGACCATCTGTTCCTGAAACTCCAATCGGTCGAGGGAAACAGTTTGTCAAATACATCAAAACAGATCACTGATATTTGGTACGAAATGTCTCCCAATTTCCCTCCTGAAATGTTTCTGTTATCCAATAGAATTGATGATCTGTATAAGGAAGACAAAAAAACAGAAAGGGTTATCATTTATTTTACCCTGGTTGCTATACTGATATCCTGTCTTGGCTTATTTGGCCTGGTCTCATTTATGCTACAGCAGCGGACAAAAGAGATGGGTATACGGAAAGCCAATGGAGCACTGGTAAGTGATCTGATCGGCTTGATCTTAAAAGATTATCTTAAATGGATTCTTTTCGCGTTCATCATTGCCTGCCCGATTGCCTACCATTTCATGAACCGGTGGCTGCAAAACTTTGTCTACAAAACCGGATTGAGCTGGTGGGTATTTGCATTGGCAGGGATCCTCTTTTTGCTCCTGACCTTTTTAAGTACTTTCTATCATGTCCTTCAGACAGCCAGAACCAATACGGCGAAAAGCCTGAGGGATGAGTAAGTGAGACTCATTATTCACGAAGCAAAGCTGAAGTGAAGGATGAATGACGAACTTATCCCGCTGAAAAGCGGGATCTTCTTTTTGCAACTTTGTGCAGTGAAGTACTCAACTGGCAGTTTTGGAAAAGCATGACGTGCAAAAGAGAAACCAAAAATCCACTCTGGGAAAGTTATAAGTTATTATTTATAAGGTAATTAATTCATAAAGGTATAGGAAAAACACAATAAATATACACCCTCTGAGAGCCTACCTGCTATACGCAGGCAGGGGTGTAAGGTCCGGCGGACAAGGAGGTGGAGAGTTAAGAAACCCTCTTTGTTAATCATGAATTCTCAATGAAACGCCCGTGGCCGGATCATTGTTGCTTAACCTTTTTACTCTTTTCCATCCATCCAATGATAGCCGGCAGGATCATCATTGTTGTAAGGAAACAGGCAGCCACACCTAAGGTAAGCAGGATGCCAAGACTACCTAATCCACGATATTTAGCGATCATCAGGGATCCGAAACCTGCCATGGTAGTTAGGGAAGTAACCATAATGGCTTTCCCTGTGCTGGCAATAACTGCACGTATTTTTCCAATTCCTTCAACGCGATAACGATGCATAATATGAACCCCAAAGTCAATTCCAATCCCTACGATCATAGGGATACCCATTAAATTGACTAAGGTTAGATTCAATCCAAAAGTGCTTAATAGGCCAACCATCCAGACTGCACCAAAGATCAGTGGGATCATTGTGATCAATACAATCTTAACATTCCTGAAATCAACCAATAAAACTAAAAACACAACCACGATTGCCAAAATGGTTGATATCAAACCATCCTTTCCAATGTATTTTATCAAAGCACGAATTATCAGTGGTGTACCGGTAATATGCTCACTGACGGTATTCAATTGATTGCTAAAACGATCGAGAACCTCCAAATCCCACACCATCCCTTTGGGAACAATTGATACGAGCATGTGATCTTTATTTTTATTGTAGAATTGTTCAGTTATATAATCAGGCAGATTTTTTAGCGAGATATGGGATGTATCCGTCATATTTAGCGCCAGGTTGCGAAACTGAGGAACATAATGATCCTGGAAGTTATTTAACCCCCTTATTGTATTAATTCCTCCAAGTGATAACCTATCCGATAGATTAAGTATGTAATTTTGAGCGGTGGAATCATCGGGATCACCTATCATGAGGTTACATTTGTTATCTATCCGGTCTTGTCCACCTGTAAAAGCCATTTGTCCAAGTTCATATACATTCATCTCCAGTCTTTCCAGTTCAGTTATTAATTCATGGAGATTATCCTCTGAAATTTCACTAATCTCCCTGTTTGTGTTAAGAAGGTGCTTCATCTTTATAAGGAACGGTATCCTTTTTGCCTGCTCCTCTTTTGACGGAACATAATCAGAAATACTTTCAACCAGACTGACAGAGGGTAGTTTTTTTGCCTTTTCAGCCAATTCCCGTGCTTCATCTACGGTTGTGGCAGTGACCAATGAAAAGTCCGGACTCATATCAAAAGACTCGATGATTTCATCTTGTAGTACAACGGATGAAATTCCCTTAGGTTCCATATTCATAACATTGTAATCGAATTTTACGTTTATGGCCTGGTAAATAAAAAATAAGGTTAATATCAAGGCAACACCAAGATATAACACCGGACGCTGGCTGAATTTTTGTCCAAGAATTGCAAGAAACCTGAACTCAACATTTACAGATTTTGGTCCCTTTTTCCTGAACTTAGTTATTACTTTTTCCCTGGTTACCAACATGGCAGGAAGTACGATCAGTGATGACATCATAGTTGCCAAAATCCCAATTCCCATTATTAATCCCATTTCCTTTATGCCCCGTGATTCCGAGATCATAAGCGTAAAGAAAGCTAATGAAGTTGTGACTGCCCCTGTAATGATCCCAGCACCCGATTTCACTAATGTTGATTTCACAGTATTCTCAATAGATTCGCCTTTATAACGCAATTCATTATAAAGCGATATTATATGAATTGAATAATCGATACCCATACCGATAAGGATCACAGCAAACATCTGGGTAAATATATTCAGGCTATCAAGAAAAATCGCACCAAATCCTGCCGCCCATATTATTCCTAATAATAAATTAATCCCAGCCAGTATGGGTGTAATCCAAATGCGGAAGGAGATAATAAATAAGGTTATTACAAGTATAAATGCGAGCAAAGAGGTAGTTCCCATATCTTTCATTGAATACGCCATTTCGTCATGCATTATAGGCACTATTCCAGTGAGACCTGCCTCCACTCCTGGAAAAGAAGGCAGTCGCTCATCAACAAGGGTTTGCATATCCTCCACATGCTTCATAACCCTGTCCGTTTCTGTGATGGAAAAAGTGGGTGTGACCATAATAAGCAACATCTGTTTATCATATGATATAAAATAGGGTTCTCCGGTAAGGAAACGCTTCACTGCTTCATCCACTTCCGTTTCTAAAAACTCATTATCAGTCCCTGTATAAGTATCAATGGTCTGTAACCAGAGTTGTATTCCATCTAGAAATGCCACAGCATTATCCTGTTGCTCCTTCGAGGAGATCTTTTCTTCTCCCCCAACATATGTTTTCTCAAAATTATTATTGATCTCTCTCAGAAGCGTTGTAAGGCTTAAATCGCAAAATATATCCTGCATATCTTCAAGATCTTTTGCTTTTGTAAGCATCAGCCCGTGATTTTCAAAAAACTCCATGTTAATTTTGTAATCTACCCGCTTCACATCATCTTTAAGTAAAGCTATCCTGGGAGCAATATCATCAGCAAAAGCCTTTATAAGCTTTTCATCACCTTTAACTACCACAATTGAGTTAGAGGCTGAACTATACTCCTCAATGATTTTGTCAAACTCCTGAACTTTCGGATCTGAAAGAGGCATAAGATCAGACCAGCGGGTGCTTAATTTCAAGGTGCCCGCAAGCATGATAGTTATTATTGTAAGAATAAAAGCACCAAGCAATACCCAGCCATTATATCTGACTGTTATTTTGCCCCATTTGTTAAGAATTTTTTCTCTCATTTTTTTGGATGTTTTGTAATGAATATGTTGAAAAATAGTAGTGCAGTTATATAAATACTCATTTATCAGAAATAGATTCTTGCTCTGATCATGCCGCCGTTACCCAGGTTACTTGCGTAAAATGTTCCCTCCTTACCCAGGTAGAAATTCAGGTACACAAGCAGCTCTACATTATTGGTTACAGAAGAACTGAGCATGGGAACAAGAGCATAACTGTTATCCGATATGCAGTAAATACCTGAAAACCCAAGGAAAATGAGATCGGTGACCGGGTGCTGTATGATGCCGTAGATCTGATCGCGGCAAATGGTTTTTTGTTCAGCAGCAACAAACCGCATCCAGTCGTTAAAAGTATATTTGTGATGATCTTTTCTTCCCAGGGTATTCCGGTAATATTCAATTAAGAAATAGGTTTGAAAATCAAACGTATAATCAATTCCGGCTATCAACTCATAAAAATCCTCGCTGTATTCCATCCAATTATAAGCATATTCTGTCCATACGCCGATACCAAACAAATCCCCTGCAATAGAACCACCCAACATCTGACGTTTTTCGGGATTTGTGAGAAAATAAGATGTAATTGTGTCAAATTGCATAAAGTCATGAAAAGTCCAGATCTTTTCAGCAGCAGTAATGGTAAAATCAAACCGGGATACTCCACTTTTACACTGGATCAATTTGTCTGAACCTTCCCATTCATCGCTCACTGTATATAGGGCTGTAAGGCCAGAACGTGACCCAATCGGTATATCCAGACGAATGGCATTATGTCCCGGCTGTTCATAGGTAGGATCGAGTACATCTTTGGTATTGAATAAATCCGTAGGATTCCATACATAACCTGTCCCAAGGGAGATCTGTTGTCTTCCAACCGTAATATCAGCATGCTTCAGGGCAAATTTTAAATACGCATTATCAAGGAAGATCCTGTTTTCAAACGGTAAAACATAATAGGAACGAAATTCTTCAGGAATTGCTGAAGTAATATCCTCAGGAAGGTAGTCGAGAATATTCCATTGTGTTTTACCATGGTAAGTAATGAAATCGAAATTTGCTCCGAATGTAACTTTGTCAAATGCACTGGCTTCAATGTCGATTCGTAGCTTATTCGATTGAAGCTGAATATAATCACCCTGGATGACTGCACCCATATATTGAGGTTCGAAGTATCCAAATAGATCCACCTGATCCTGACTCTTAACGGGGAGAATGGAGCATAAGTAGACAGTACAAAGAATCAGAATATTAGAAAAGATAAACCGTTTTATTGAATTCATTTTTTCAATCCCCTCTCGGTAAACATTTCATCCTTAAGCGGAATGTTATATTTGATTTCCTGCATTGACATACTTGTGTGTGTATTGTCCTGTTTGTTATACATAACCATGTTCATTGATGTAGGAATCCCATCTATAACCTTTATATCACTTTGCACCAGGGTCTTTAGTATTAAATCGGGATCATCCTTATCATAATAATCAATGACTAACGGGACAAAATTCTCTTTTACTACCCACATGATCATCCTGGAATATGAGAGGTCGCTGTCAGGTTTGCGGATCATTTCAAGTTTATAACAGTCATAACCCTCCTTTCTTTCATCCTTCAGCCGTTTAGCTGCAAAATCTTTTATGAAAGCATCACCCGAACCCATGTCCTCATACGAAAAATCACTTCCCTCCATTTTCTGCTTTTTAGCATGCGTGGCTAATTTCCTCACTCGCTGGGTACGTGGGAAGTAGACCCATATATCGTCAGCATGGTTCAGCATCAACGTTGCCTGCCCCTTTACACGGGCAGGAGACAGGTATTTAATTAGGTTCTTTTCTCCATAATTCTTGCTCCACGATTCATAGAGAAAGGTTCTTGGATTACCTGAAGTGGTGATGATGGTCATTTCACTTTTCCCGTAAATGGTCTCCTGGTTGATCAGATCATTTACTTTATTAATGATCTGTCCTCCATCCAGATTCTGTCCATTTAGCGTTGACATCATTATGCCAGAAATTACGATCATGATAAATTGAGTTTTCATAACAATATTCCTCCCTGTAATTTAATTATTGAGCCGACCGACTATCCGGTCAGGTTATGGTTAAAAAAATTATTGCACTCTCAAGGATTCGATGGTCGTCTCCTTGAATAATTCAACTACCTTTTTTAAATCAAAAAAGTCCCTTCCAATAATCCAATGTAGAATAATACCATCCAATGCACCAATGATAATAGAAGCCATCAGTTCTGCATCCAGCGAATGGATGGTCCCTTCAGATATCCCCTGTTCAATAATATCAGCTATAAAAGACCTGTAGCTATTTAATATCTCTTTTATGTCGAATTCCTCCATAACATTTTCAAACCGTAAACTCTGTGACCAAAAATCGATTAATACCTTAGATTCTCCATGTGAGCCTCCTAAAATATCCATCCAACCATCGATAATATGAGAGAGCTTATCAATCGGGTCGGATATCTTATCCAACTGATCTGTCCCTGCTGCATCCATTCTTGACATGAAATTACGGAAAGCTTCCTTTATGATTTCTTCTTTGCTTCTGAAATATTCATAGATGGTTCCTTTTCCAATACCAGCTTCAGCGGCGATGTCAACCATCTTGGTATTTGATATTCCCTTTCGTGCAAAAACTTTTATTGCAGCTTTTAAAATATCCTGCTTCTTGATGTCCTTATCTACAATTCTTGGACTCATGACACTCCTTTATTAATAATGACCGACCGACCGGTCATGTAAAACTAATACTATTTTACTATTTGTCAAATTATTTTGATATTTTTTTCATTCGTTGATGAATGTGCAGGATTAGGAGGGGGAGGAATCGTAATATATACAGTTTCATCCGGTTTCAAACTGGGCCATCTGCGATATTTGATCAAAGGGATTGCGATCCCAGGACCAGGAATGCACCTAGCTCTTTTTTATTACAAAAATTCAAGAACATCGGTCAAAGATTATGAATAAGTTTTTAGCCCCTTTTGGGGCGACATGTTTTTAGCATGAATTGAATGAAAAAAACCGGTTCAACTGGTGAATTTTTCAATGGGAAATCGTTCCATGAACCGCTACATAACAGACGTTGATTAGTATCTCATATAAGTTAATCATCCAATACCAATCGTTTAAACAAAACACTATCCGTTATTCCTTCTGTATTGAATATAAGCACCTTTGAGTTCCGGTTCAGTCCAATCCTCTTTTTTACCTCCTGCAAAGCATCTGCTGATAGAAGTGCCATCAGTCCACCCAATCCTGCTGCACCCGATTCTCCGGAAATTATTTGCGGATCGTTTCCGAATGGATAGTATAATCTTTTCATTGCTTCGATGCATACCGTATCCGGCACCGACAGAAATGCATCAGCACCCTGCTTCAGGATTTCCCAGCCAATAAGCGAAGGAGATCCGCAATTCAGTCCGGCCAGGATGGTGTTGCGGGTTTTTGAAGTGGTTAATGGTTTATTGGCCCGGATCGATTCGAGGATACAATCGGTTTCGAATGCTTCAACAACAACGAGGACCGGCAGAGGGGCTGGGGATATCCGGTTAAAATACCAGGTAGCACTGGCTGCACAGCTTCCCACTCCTGCCTGGATCAGGATAAAATCAATGGGGTGTTTTCTGAGCCATGATTCCATTTCCCGGAAGGGGGTTTGGTAGCCTTGCATAATGAGTGTGGGTATTTCTTCATATCCGGGCCACGATTTATCCTGGATCAGGACAGCGTCATGTTTACGAGACCACTCTTTCGCTTTTTCAACAGCAAGATCGTAATTCCCTTCGACTACAATAACCTTGGCACTCTCTTCCCGGATCGATTCAATGCGTTCCGGAACAGTATGTTCAGGCACTAAAATGGTGCATTGTTGATTAAGGATCCGACAGATCCATGCCAGAGCTTTTCCATGGTTCCCGTCGGTAGCGGCACAAAAGGTATGATCCCCGGAATGTTCTTTCAGGTAGTTATGAACGGCAAACGATGCTCCTAGTCCTTTAAAGGCATTTAAACCAAAACGGGTTGATTCATCGATTACCCACAATTCACCAATACCCAGTTTTTCAGCCAGAGCCGGCAAAGAAACCAGTGGTGCAGGGTGGTATCCTGGTAATGATTTATGAAACCCAAACCCTTCTTTTGAATTCAGGATTTTTTCAATAGAAGGATCCAGGCGTATTGTCCTCTTCTTATGAGGATTAATCAGGAAGTCGTGGGTTTGAGAATTTGTCATTTTTTCATTTTGGCCGCCATGAATCCATAATAAAAATAAGGATTTTAATGAGTCTCCCACTCATCTTTAAAAAAAAGTAGTGAAAAAGTGGTGACAGCTTCTTCTTTTTTAATTATTAATACATTGATATACAATAATTTATACAATTCAATAAAATTGCTAACTTGTTAAAAAAATAATGTTATATATCAAATAATCAAGTATATATGTTATTTTTTTAAAAATAATTAAATAAGAAGCTGTCACCACTTTTTTGTCACCACTTTTTTAATCACTTTTTTCTGTGGATAGGGAATAAATGTTAAAGATCCAGCAGGAGTTTTTCAGGGTCTGCTCCGGTGAATAGCATCTTTTCGGGTGATTCCAGCAACTCTTTCACCCTGACAAGGAATCCCACGGAGTTTCGTCCATCGATCAGCCGGTGATCATATGACAGTGCCAGGTACATGACCGGCCGGATCTCTACCTTTCCATCGACGGCAACCGGTCTCTCCACGATATTGTGCATCCCTAGGATCGCTGCCTGGGGCGGGTTCAGAATGGGTGTGGAGAGCATAGAACCGAAGAGTCC
>CAZTES010000052.1:0-6329 GCA_964612275.1 uncultured Rikenellaceae bacterium | reverse complement strand
AATCCCAGTTTAACACCATGTTTCTCCATGAATTGCTGCTGGTATTTTTTCCGGAGCCGGATCACTTCACTCATGTCCGCTTCATTGAAGGTTGTGAGCATGGCTGTCTCATTCTTAACCGCAACCAGCCTCTTGCTCAGTTTGCGCCTCAGGGAAGACATCTTGACCGATTCCGATTTACGGGACTTCTCTTTTGCCGGAGTTGAGACAACACCGGCTTCATTCTGAGAGATAACAGCCTGGACCTCCTGTTTTGTGATCCGCTTCAATCCCTGGATAATATCATCTACACTCAATCCATGATCCTTCATCATCTGTTCTGCAACGGGTGTAACTTTCACATCACTTTTTTCGGAAGGTTTCACCTCTTCTTCCACAGGTTTCTTTGCTGGTTTTTCTTCAGATTCCTTCTTTTTTGCCTTACTGGTCGGTTTTACACTGGTGTCAATTGTACAGGCAACTTTGCCCACCGCCAGGGTTTCTCCTGCACGGGCTATGATTTTTATCCTGCCACTCTCCGTTGCCAGCAATGGCAGGGTGGCTTTTTCCGATTCAACTTCGGCAACCTCCTGGTCTTTTTCGACCACATCACCATCCTCCACCAGCCAGTTTGCAATTTCCACTTCTGAGATCGATTCTCCGGGACTGGGTATTTTAATTTCTATGATCATGATATGTCGGGTTATTTAATTCATTTTACTATTTAAACGAACCTGAGGTTCGTTTTACGATATATTTCAAGGCTTACTTTTTGCAAAAAGATTATGAAAATTACTTCAATTTATTACAATCAGCAACTTGAGAGCCATAGTTACTTAGATGATAAACTTCGATTTGGCTTCCAGATACTGATGCACTTTCAATACCTCTTTCCTGGAACTTCCCACCACGCATTGCAGTCCGCAATATTTATTTTTCAGTTCGCATGTACATTTGCGGAACACTTTATTCATGATTTCTTCCTGCCCGACTAAATGGAGTCCGTTCAAGCCTGTGGCGGGGCTTCCGCTTGCCAGCCGTGCGACAGGGATCAGTTCAACATCCTTGATGTAATCGCGGATATACTTCCAGGCACCCATGTTTTCAGGTTCTTCCTGAACCCACAAATGCAACAGGGCGTTCGGATATCTCTTCAGTATTTTCTTCAATTTCTCTTCAGGGAACGGGTGCAATTGTTCCAGCCTGATCAGGGCAATATCCCGTACACCCAGTTTTTGTTTCATCCGGAGAAGATCGTAATACACCTTCCCCGAACAGAGCACTACCCGGAGCACTTTTCCGGCATCGACATCCGGATCATCGATTACTTCATCAAAACTGCTTTTTTCAAGGTCCTCCAGGGATGAGATGCATTTGGGATGGCGCAATAAGCTTTTTGGTGTAAAAATGATCAGTGGGATCATGAATTTCCGTTTCATCTGTCTTCTCAGGAGGTGAAAAAGATTGGCTGGAGTTGTCGGATTTACAATCTGTATGTTATCTCTGGCTGCCATTGCCAGGAATCGTTCCATGCGGGCACTGCTGTGTTCTGGACCCTGGCCTTCAAAACCGTGTGGAAGCATCAGAACAATGCCATTCATAATGCCCCATTTTTCTTCTGCTGAACAGATATACTGGTCAATGATCACCTGGGCAGCATTATGAAAATCACCGAACTGAGCTTCCCAGATGGTCAATCCTTTGGGCAAAGCCAGTGCATAACCATATTCAAAACCGAGTACGCCATATTCGGATAGGGGAGAGTTGTAAATCTCAAACGGTGCCTGTTTATCGGATAGATGTTCTAGCGGAAAATATTTTTCACCCGTTTCTTCGACCACGAAGGCAGCATGCCGGTGCGAAAAGGTCCCACGTTCTGAATCCTGTCCGCTGATCCTGACCGGATGTCCCTCTTCAAGGAGTGTTCCATAAGCAAGTAGCTCTCCCATAGCCCAATCGATCTTGTCACTTTCGATCATTTTCAACCGCTCATCAATCAATTTGATCAGTTTTCTGAAGAATTTCTTGTCCTCCGGCAGGTGATAGATCTTTTTTCCGATCTCCAACAGTTTTTCACGGGTTACTCCTGTCTTTGGGTCCCTGACAATATCCTTTTTTCCCGGGTGTTTAAACGATCCCCAATCTTCATCCAGGAATTGTTTGATATGAACCTCATTTGTTTGCTGGGAGATCTTCAGTTTCTTCTCCAGGAGTTCCTCGTATTCTTTTTTTGTCTTACTAATTTTTTCCTCTGACAGTATCTTTTGTTCAACCAGTTTTTTACTGTAGATATCCCTGGGATTCGGGTGTTTCTCGATTATTTTATACAGAAGCGGTTGTGTAAAACGAGGCTCATCCCCTTCATTGTGACCGTATTTACGGTAACATAATATGTCGATGAATACATCCATATGGAATTCCTGTCTGAATTCCATGGCCAGGCGGATTGTGTGTATCAGCGCTTCCACGTCATCCCCGTTCACATGAAAGATGGGGGCTTTGGTAACCTTACCGATATCGGTGCAATAGGTGCTTGACCGGGCGTCCAGATAGTTGGTTGTAAATCCGACCTGGTTGTTGATGACCAGGTGGATAGTACCCCCCGTTTTATACCCGGTAAGCTGGGACATCTGGATTACTTCATAGACTACGCCCTGGGATGCAATGGCTGCGTCTCCGTGGATCAATATGGGTGCAAGCTTGTTGAAGTCCCCATTGTATTTGTGATCGATTTTTGCCCGTGCTATACCTTCAACAACCGGATCCACGGCTTCCAGGTGGGAGGGATTGGGAGCCATGTTCAAACGGACCTTTTTCCCATTATCAGTTACGATATCATTGCCATACCCGAGGTGGTATTTAACATCACCCAGGGAGATGGTTTCATCGTAAAAGGTTCCGTTGAATTCATTGAAGATATCCTCGTAGGGTTTATGGAGAACGTTAGCCAGGACATTTAGCCGTCCACGGTGCGACATACCAATAATAAACTCACAGGTACCCAGTTCGGTTCCACGTTCAATTACTGCATCAAGAGCCGGTATCAGCGTTTCTGCACCCTCCAGGGAGAACTGCTTTTGTCCGATGAATTTCTTGTGGATGAAATGTTCGAATCCCACAGCTTGTTTCAGGTGAAAATAGATATCTTTTTTCTCCTCTAGGGTGAAATCGGGTGTATTGAGTCCCGGTTCTATTTTGTTTTGTATCCACTGGATCACCAGCGGATTGCGAATAAATCCATATTCAACTCCGATGGAACGGCAGTAGGTTTGTTTCAGTCGTGAGATGATCTCTTTCAGTGTAGTTGCACCTGCTCCGATCTGTTTTCCTGCTTGAAACGTAGTTTCCAGATCGCTTTCTGAAAGGTCGAAATTCTCCAGGTCAAGCGTTGGGGTATATGTTCTTCTTGTCCGGACAGGATTGGTTTCCGTAAACAGATGTCCCCTCCTGCGGTATCCCTCTATCAGGTTGATCACCCGGAACTCTTTGTCCATTAACCCGGGGGAGGAGTCTGTGTCGTAATGAGTACGGGCAAAATCAAATCCTTCGAAAAATCTACTCCAGCTCTCATCCACCGAGGAGGGGTCAGCTTGGTATTGTTCATACAGCTTTTCAATGGTTGCGATATCGCTGCTCCCAAGATAGGTTTGTTTGTCCATTTCGTTCAGTCTGTTGTTCACCAGGCGTTTGCGGTCCAAAAGTATAAAACTTTTTTATATCTATATAACTAAATACCAGAATATACCATCTAAACAAAGGACGAAGAGGGAAATTGATCAAACAAAGGAGTGAGCCAAGTGGAATAAACTGATACTGATGGGAAATCAAAAGCCAGTTTCATTTAGAATTTAAGTGTAAACACTTTCTTTTCGCCCGGGACCGAATAGACGGAGAGTGTTCCTTCGTGCTGCAGCATGATCTGTCTGGATATACTTAATCCAATTCCGGATCCGTTGGGTTTCGTTGTGAAAAAAGGAACGAAGATGTCATCCATGATATCGGCTGGTATACCCGGTCCGTTGTCCTCAACCTGAATAAAAACGTTATCCTGGGTTTTCATTGCTTTTAGCACAATGTTTCCGTGATCTTCTTGATCCAGCGCTTCGGCAGCATTTTTTACCAGGTTGATCAGCACTTTTTCGACCAGGTTTATATCGGCAACCAGTTCCAGATTCGTCCCTGAAATGGTTGTGGTGAGCGATATGTGCTTTTCCCCCATTTCTTCCTGTATCAGTTCTTTTACCCTGGTAAAAAGCGTTTCAATTTTGAATGGAGCAAGCTGGGGTTCGGGCAGGCGGGAAAGTGTCCGGTATTTGCTGACAAAATCAATGAGCCCTTCACCTGTCTCCCGTATGGTGTGCAGACCGGATACTGTTTTATTTACCGCAACCGGAGTTATATCCGCTGGCTGGATGGGCTGCTCTTCCTTATCTGTTATAAAATACCCGGTAATGGACCGGGTCAGGGAAAGGATCGGGCTTACGGAATTCATTATTTCATGGGTCAGGACCCGGATCAGCTTCTGCCAGGAGTCGAGTTCCTTCCGCTCCATCTCCCTCACGATGTTTTGAATGGAAATGGTATTCAGGGTTTCTCCTTCGGTTTTGATGATATCTCTTTTCAGCAGAAGTTGTTTGATTGTCCCCTGGAGGTTTTCTCCCTGGTTCGGGTGTCTTACCCTGACCACTTCAGGCCTTCCCGGTTGGAGGTGGATGATGCGATCATACAAATCTGCTTCAATATCCCTCAGTTTGTTCAGATGGATCAGTGTGGACAGGTTTAGCAGTTCCTTTGCTGCCGGGTTTATCATTTTGATCTCTCCAGTATCGTAATATAGGATGATACCAATGCCAATGTTGTTGACCAGGTTTGAAAGTAGCAGTGACTGTTTTTGACTTTCTGCCCTTGCAAAGAGTACTCTTTTGTTCAGATCCTTCATGGATTGATAGAGTTCGCTGAGGTATTTGTTCTCTGCCGCTTCCTGGAAAATCAGCATGGAATCCTCGTTTTTAACGGCTGAGAAGAAACGGCTAATGTTGCGGTTGACCTGGTTTATAAATTGGAAAAGAAAAATAATTTGCAGGATAAGAATCAGTCCTATTCCAAGGAGTGTAAAGAGGTATTCCCCCGGAAATTGCTGAATGACAGGAATTATAAAAAACCCGGTAGTAAAAATCAGCACAAGTCGAATAACAGTGTTTACATAAAAATTTTTCAAGATCATTTTTTTCGGGTATTCGGTGTGAACGGTTTTTCGAGGCCATATTTTACCAGCTTGTTATAGACGGTTTGCCGGGTTAGGCCTAACTCTTCAGCAGTTTTTGAGATACTTCCGCTGTGATAGTCAAGTGCGTCTTGTATAGCTTGCTTTTCAATCTCTTCCATAGTTAATGGTGTTCGGGTACCTGCCTGCTCCGGTTTCCTGCCTGAAAGGATCAGATCATCCGGATTTAGAACATCCGAGTCGCTCAGGATTACTGCCTTTTCGATCGTATGTTGTAGCTCTCTTACGTTCCCCGGCCAACGATGGTTCATCAGCTTATTCAGGGATCTTTCGGGGATCTTTACCAGGGGCTTCTGGTATTTCTGGCAATATTTGCGAAGGAAAAAATCGGTTAACCGGAGGATGTCTTCACCCCGTTCGCGCAATGGAGGTATCCCGATTTCAATGGTATTGATCCGGTAATAAAGATCTTCGCGAAACAAATTCCTATGAATCAATTCCTTGAGGTCTCTGTTTGTAGCACATATCAGTCTTATATCAATGGGAATGGGTGTGTTCGATCCCAACCGGAACACCTGTTGGTTTTGTAATACTGAAAGGAGTTTGGCTTGCAAAGGCAAAGATAGATTGCCGATCTCGTCCAAAAAAAGGGTTCCACCGGTGGCAATCTCGAACCTTCCCGGCCGATCCTCCCGGGCATCTGTAAAAGCTCCTTTGACATGACCGAATACTTCACTTTCAAACAGAGATTCGCTCAATGAACCCATATCAACCGTTACAAATATTTCATCCGTACGATCCGACTTCTTGTGTATTTCATAGGCGACCAATTCTTTTCCTGTGCCGTTTTCACCCGTGATCAGAACGTTCGTTTGTGTTCCGGCTACTTTCTCTATGGTATCAAACACCTTCGTCATCACCAAAGATGAACCGATCATTGGATCATAACTCCGCTCCAGATTGCGGGTCAAATGGACCTGCTTATTGCGTAGTTCCCTGATCTGAAGCTTCGATTGCCTGAGCTTGTATGCTGATTTTAACGTGGTAATCAACTTTTCATTATCCCATGGTTTGAGAACAAAATCCACTGCACCCTTCTTCACTGCCCTGACAGCCAGTTCCACAT
>CAZTES010000051.1:0-17761 GCA_964612275.1 uncultured Rikenellaceae bacterium | reverse complement strand
GTTCCTTCAGCCACTCATAGGTTGTATCACCTGTTTCCCGGTCAATCAGTTTTATCAGTAGCCTGCCCTGCCTGATAGTAAGCTTTCTTAGATCACCCTCAAACTCACTGAACAATTCTTCCTCCACCTGGTTAATATATTCTCTCTTTTCTTGCTCGGAGGTCAGGGTAGCAATATGGCGGTCCATTTCCAGCAGCTTTTCTCTTGCCTGTTTGGCATAGGGATAGACCTTTTTTATGTTTATGATCAACCGGTTGTATCTCCTCATTTGCCTGCGGTTGTTGAATTTGGGACGGGGATAGACAATCACCTCCTCAATGGTTCGATGAGGAATTGTGTCCCCATTGATGAAGGTACTGGTTACGATCTCAAAATCTTCAAGTGACAGGGTATCCAATACCTTTTTGCTCCTCTCCTGTGCAGACAATGATTGAACGGTTAAAAACAGTCCGGTCAATATGTAAAGTTTCCAGTTCATCATCCAATTAACGAATGACCAATTCAAGAATTGTACCAGATGCAAAGTAAATCCATTTCTGTGAAGGAAAAAAGGGTTGTATCTGGATAAATCCCGGTGAAATTTATTTTTGCACGATTTTCATCTATCTTTAGGTTTATTTATTCCGGGAACTGAGACGATATAGGATGAGATACAGCGTCAGGGAACTGCAGGATGAAAAAAAATTTAAGCTACTGTACATTCTTTCGCTCGAGGATATGGTCCGGTTTGTTTTCGGGCAAATGAGGAATCGAAATCCTTCTATTGTGATTTTTTATACAATAGCCTCAGGTTCATTTATATGGATGATATTGACCTTTGTTTACATGCTATTACCGGGTCAGTGGGGTTGGGTAAAAATCGTGTTAAACTGTTTCTATGGATTCATCTTATGGCCTGTTGTCCTGATCCCGGTTCATGAACTTATCCACGCAATGGTATACAAACTGGCAGGGGCACCCGATATTAAATTTGGTGTTAAACCGGACAGTTACCTGTTTTATGTTACGGCTGACAGATACGTGATGGGCAGGAGGTCTTTCATGATGGTGGCTTTCGCTCCATTTATCATGATCAGTGTTGTTCTGATTCTGTTGATCTTTTCCACGGATGATCCTTTTTCCTGGAGTTTCATTACCTGTTTTTTTGTCCACACAACAATGTGCATCGGGGATTTTGCCATCGCCGGTTTTTTCCTGGCACAACGTGGTAAAGAGATCTATACTTATGACGATATCGAGAAGGAAGAAACCTATTTTTATGTTAAAAAAAATTGTTGAATTATTATGTATGCAAAAGCAATTGTCAGGGCCCCTGGGCGTAACTTTGATCAGGGAATCACCACCTCCGGTTTGGGACCTCCGGATTACAGGAGAGCGTTAAGGCAACATTCATCCTATTGCGAAGCACTCAGAAAATGTGGGCTTGACCTGATCATTCTGGAGCCGGATCTTCAATATCCCGATTCCACTTTTGTTGAAGACACAGCGATCGTGACACAATCGATGGCAGTCATAACCCGGCCAGGCGATAAGAGAAGGGAAGGAGAAGAAGAAGAGATTGAACAGGTCCTTGAAGGTCTCTGCAAAATTGAAAATATTTTATCCCCCGGGCATGTCGATGGAGGAGATATCCTCCAGGCTGGCGATCACTTCTTTATTGGAATATCAGGAAGAACCAATCCGGAGGGAGCCGATCAGCTGGAATCGATCTTTTCAAAGCATGGCTTTACATCATCGACTGTTACGGTAGGCAAAATGCTCCACCTGAAATCCGGCGTTAATTACCTGGGGGAAAACACGCTCCTGGTTCGTCAGGAGATTACTGGCATGAAAGCGTTCGATAAGTATGACAAGATTTTGGTTCCTCCCGGGGAGCATTATGCAGCGAATTGCATCCTGATCAACGGCTACCTGCTTGTCCCGAAAGGCTTTCCAAAAACCAGGGAAAAACTTCTTGGGAAGGGGTATACCCTGATCGAACTGGAGGTGTCCGAATTTCAAAAGATGGATGGAGGATTGAGTTGCCTGTCGTTGCGTTTCTAACTTTTTTACCATTCTTTTTCGGTAATTCATTTCAACGCTTATATTTGCGTCTTTCAGTTTAATCTACTTCCAGATAAAATGAGCAATTTTACCAAGGTAATCCGGAAACTCCCAAAGGTGTTCTGGGTATCCAATCTCATGGAGTTGTTTGAACGGTGGGCCTGGTATGGCTTTTACAACTCCTTTGCATTATATTTAACCCTCTCAAAAGGTACCGGGGCGCTGGGTTTCAGCCAGGCACAAAAAGCAGCCATTATGGGCACAGGCTCTATGTTGCTCTACCTGCTTCCGTTGGTCACCGGTGCAATTGCCGACCGGATTGGATTCAAAAAAGTGCTTATCCTCTCCTTTACAACCTACATCATAGGCTTTTATATGACCGGGAACTTCGAATCCTATGGTGCTGTATATGCAGCCTATATATTTCTTGCATTCGCTGGTGCCCTGTTTAAACCGATCATTTCCGGGATGATCGCCAAAACCACAGATGAAGAGACATCATCCATCGGATTCGGAATCTTCTATATGATGATTAACATTGGAGGCTTTATCGGTCCGTTCATTGCCGGGATGCTCTACAAAATCAACTGGAATTATGTATTCCTGATGTCTATCATAACCGTTGGACTGAACTATATCTTTGTCTTTTTCCTTTTCAAGGAACCGGGAAGGGAGAAGAGTACTGTTACCTTTCTGAAAAATGTAGCCCTTGCATTTAAAAACATCTGGATAACACTGCTCGATTACAAATATCTACTCTTTCTGGTCATTATGGCAGCTTTCTGGACTGCCTTCAACCAACTCTTTTACTCTTTTCCTGTCTTTCTCGAGGATTGGGTTGATCTGGATGGATTTGCAGCAACACTGGGTATCGGTCCGGGAATAATCACGGCGATAACCATCACCAGCCTGGATGCTTTCTTTATCATCGTTTTTCAGCTTATCATTTCAACCATTGCAATGAAGTACAAGCCTTTGCACGCGATGATGACCGGTATTACAATTCTGGCAATCGGTGTAGGATTGATGTTTTTAACACAGATGGTCTGGTTAATCATCTTCGGTGTGCTGATTTTCTCCATCGGGGAGATGGCCAGTTCCCCGAAATTCACCGAATACATCGGACGGATTGCTCCACCGGACAAGAAAGCGCTTTATATGGGGACATCGTTCCTTCCCATTGCAGCAGGTCACAAGCTTGCAGGGCTTTTATCCGGTGATCTCTATGCAAACATCGCCGAGAAATTTACTTTGCTTACCCAAGAGGTTGAAAAGCGAGGGTTCGACCTGCCTGAAATTTCTGAAACCTTCACCCAAACGGATTACCTGAATATGGCCGGGAGTCAGATGCAGATGAACGCCAGCGAGCTGACACAGTTTTTATGGGATACCTACCACCCGGAGAGGATCTGGATGGTCTATTCCGGGATCGCTGTCGGAGCAGCAATCTGCCTGTTTTTATACGATCGGTTTGTTTTGGAGAAAAAATAAGTTAAACGTTAAGAGTTATCAGTTATGCCATAAGCCTGACTGCCCTGACTGCCGGTTCACCTGCCGGAGGCATGGCATCCTTCATCAATCATCCTTCACTTAATCTCTTCCGCTTTCCTCATCTTATTATCCCGGCAATCCATATAATTCCGCATCAGGTATTTTTTTCCTGTGGGTTTATGGGTAACGATCATATCTTTTTCGTTGGCTGCCCATTCCCAGTCGGTATCGTTTGATACCTCTTGTCCATCAAGGAAAAACCAGTAATAATCTTTATTGGCTTTCCATTCCGCTTGAACGGTTGCCACTTCTTCATCTTTTTCAGCAACCTGTTGCGTTCGTGTCTGAACCGTTTCGGGAGGTGCTATGTTTAGTGGAACGGCTGCTCTGATGGTATTATCGAGAAGATTCCAATAATTCTTCAGTAGATAGGCATTATTATTATATAAGACCTTCAAATCTTTGTCTGCTTCTTCATAGTCCGTATCGTTGGTTACTTCTACTCCCTGCAGGTAGAACCAGTAACCCTCCCGGTTGGCTTTCCAGTATGCATCCGAACTGCTATCGAGGTTGCGTGCCGAATGCAGTTCACCCTCTCTTACTGTGGTATAGTCCTCAAGCAAGTAACTGTTTCCGGTGATACTGCTATAAACCAGGATATCCTTATTAACCGGATTTTTGTTGGCTTCGGTCAACAACCGTTTACCAACCTCAAACATGTAGATCTCCGAGGATATTTTACCCCACATCATGGGTGATTGGGTTGCAATGGCTGTTGCCGGTTTATAATCAGCAGACGGTGTATTTTTAAAATCCTCCAACAGGTATCCCCTGCTTTCTTTTTCGTGAACCACCCAGAGATGATCGCCAAACCAATCGGAAACGGTCTCATTATGAATGGGGATCCCTTTGTCGAAGAGATAAAATCCTTCTCCGTTTCTTTTCCAGAAGATCTCTCCGCGCATATTCACCAGTTCGGCTGCTCTTAATTGATTATCGGTGAAATTAGCACCGTTTCGCAGAACATGGGTTCTTCTGGTGCTCTTATCATAAACAATGAAATCGTCTCCTGCCTTAGCCATTTCTATATCATCCCCTACCGATTTGTTATTCCGGAATACGTATTGACCAATGTTATCTGCTTTCCATGTGATCTCAGCATCCGTAACATCGTTTCTGATCATTTCGGGTTCTGCGACATTGATTTTCTGAACCGGTTCGGCATCCACCTGGGAAACCGGTACCACTTCTTCTGAAGGAGGCACAAAATAGAAATCGCCGACAAGAGAGGAGGATTCCCACGGAATTTGCCTTCCATCACTCAGATCAAGGACAGATCTTCTTACATTTTTGAATGTTTCCTCAATTTTCTGACCTTCCACCTGGATCTCATTCAGCAGGATCTCAGTATACAATCCGTTCTTTCCGGTTCCATCGGATGCGACAGAGCCCGGTGCTGTTGCATATGCAATCATGGTCCCGGTGGGCGCATTGATGGTTGCCAGTCCTCTTTTTGAAGACCGGAAGCTCCGCGCAAAGGGATTATCCCTACAGGCATCCATGATGACCACATTCATTCTGTTCCGGGCATTTTCCATCTGTGCCAGAACAAATCCTGCTTCCACACACTCGTACTCCACCTCCTCCTGGTTATAGATCTGTGCTTCCACGGGAATCAGGTAATTTATACCATCAACCTGTAATCCATGTCCTGCATAATAGAACAGCCCTACGCCTCCCCGTTCCAGCTTCCGACCAAATTCCCGGATTGCCCGTTTCATCTCATCTTTATTGGAAATCTCTGTCTTGAGAATTACATCAAAACCAACCTGCTTCAACACCGTAGCCATTGCCCTGGCATCGTTTACCGGATTGGGCAGTACACCCATCTGATATCTTGAGTTTCCGATAATCAGTGCCGTCCTGATCTCCTCCTCCGGTTCGGTTTGTCCGACCGCCCAACCGGTAGAAAAAACCAGAAGGAAGACCACAAAAAGCAGTAACACGTCTAATTTTTTCATTGCCAAATCAATTTTAAAAAGGAATTTTTCATAACGAAGTTAACCCGTTTTGCTCTTTCTTCCAAATCAGATTATATTCCATTGTTTTTTTCTTTTTACTTATACGGGAAAACAGACAAATTGTTCCTGTTCACAAGAAGAAAATCAGGAATAGAAAATTGTTATTCTCAAAACTTTAATCATCGATTTGACTATTCGTTTGCAAAATTTTGTAAATTGAAACCCGATTGGGAATGAGGGGGCTGGAAAAAACTTGCTATCAATCTATTGTTGAACCATAAACCATAAAAAAATGAAAAGAATCATCTCTACCTGCTTCTTGCTCATTATTGTAGCGTTTATCTTCAGTACAAATGCCCAGAAAAGGGTCACCACACCCTCTGACCGCTCCACTGCACAGGAATTCCGGAAAGTACAGTTTGGACTGGGATTAGGAATTAATGCCTCAACCCTCGTTGCAGACTGGGGGGTTAATAGCTTTGGGAAAATCGGATTGAATTTCGGCACTTATGTGAAATTCCGTTTTGCAAAATTTATTGGATTACAACCAGGGGTGCAATTATCCACTCAGGGTATTGATTTTGAAGAGGATGTCTCAATCTTTCTTCTCTATATTCAGGTTCCGGTTGTTGTGAAGATTTATGCCTTTCGAGGGTTAAACTTTGATGTCGGTCCACAAATCGGGGTACTGACTCTGGCTAACTTATACGACCCAGTTGATGATGAAAATATAGACTGGATGGATATGTTTACACCCGTTGACATGGCACTGAGGCTTGGCATAAACTATGAATTCAATTTTGGCCTTTGCATTACAACCCATTACAACATTGGTTTGACCAACGTGAACGATGCAGATGACCGGTCAGAATTCTCGGTTAAGAACGGGGTGTTTCAATTGGGGGTTATGTACTATTTTTAATATCCTCTATCTTTCAAGATGAATTCCATAGAACTTTAGAACACGAAGAGACTATTCCGGAACCATGAAAAAGTATGTTTCAGCCTTCCTGGTACTTCTTCTTATTGCATGCATATTCTGTTAACCACCGGGTGCTCCAAATGTATGTTGGCTTTTTATTCTAATTTCTACTATATTTGTGCCCTTAACCAAGGGATAATAAACCCGCCGATCACATCTTCCAAATGTATACAATTGAGCTTCAAAACATCACCAAAACCTTTAACAGTTATGTTGCGGTTGATGACCTTTCGCTGGCTGTCCCAAAAGGCAGCATTTATGGTTTCATCGGGCCAAACGGAGCGGGTAAGACCACCACGATCCGGATGATCATGAATATCCTTTATCCGGATAGCGGGGTGATAAAACTGCTGGGTAGCGAACACCTTGGTACTCGTCTTGACCGGGTGGGCTATCTCCCGGAAGAGCGGGGGCTCTACAAAAAGATGAAAGTGAAGGAGATCCTGAAATTTCATGCAGAATTGAAAAATGGTACGGATATAGACAACCGAATAGATTACTGGTTGAAACGGCTGGATCTCGATGAATGGGCTGGCAAAAAAGTGGAGACCCTGAGTAAAGGAATGAGCCAGAAGCTTCAGTTTATCGCAACCATCGTTGATAAACCGGAGGTGATTATCCTGGATGAACCATTCAGCGGACTCGATCCGGTAAATGTTGATATCCTCAAGAACGCGGTCCTTGAACTGCGGTCAGAAGGAGCAACCATTATTTTCAGTACACACGACATGAATGTTGCTGAAAAGATGTGTGATTCTATTTTCATGATCTTCAAAGGGAAGAAAGTGCTGGACGGAACCCTCTCCTCCATACAGGATAAATATGGCAACGACACCATTCGTATACAGGCCGAAAACGGGAAATCCGTTCTCAGCAAGTTGAGGGGAATCGAAAAAATCAACGATTTCGGACAGCAGCAGGAGATTCGGCTTTCACCCTCGGTCGATGCACAGGAAATCCTGTCAGCCATCATACAAAAAACCAGGGTAACTAAATTTGAAATTACCAGACCTTCACTCTACGATATTTTTATCCGAATTGCAGGTCCTGAAGCCAAGGAGGAAGAAGATGCGTAAAATACTGATACTTACCCTGCGGGAATACCGGACATCCGTCCGGACAAAGAGTTTTATCATCGGACTGCTTCTGGCTCCCATATTAATGGGTGGAAGCATGGTCGTCTTTATGCTCCTCAAAGACAAAGTGGATATCAATGACAAAAAGATTGCCATTATCGATCATTCGGGAATCATGGCCGATACCCTGGTAAAAACAGCCGAGTACCGGAACAAACAAGAAATTTATGACCCGGAAACCGGAGATAAGGTCAGACCGGCCTACATCCTTGAAATCATTGAAACCGATAGCGCATCCCTGTTCAAAACCAAGATGGAACTCTCTGACCGGGTGCGGTCCAGGGATTTGCATGCCTTCCTGGAAATTGGCCCGGGGATCGTTCATCCGGCAGATGATCCGGAGAAAGCAAGGATACTATACTATTCCGAACATGCCTTCATGGATGATGTCATTAACTGGTTCACCTGGCCAATCAATACCCGGGTCAGGGAGATCCGCATTGATGAACTGAACCTGGATGAAGAAGAAGTGGGTGACCTGTTTCATTATAACTACCCGGAAAGAATGGGACTGATCAATGTGGACAGAAAAACCGGCAGCGTGCAGGATGCAAAGCATACCAATGAACTCCAGACCTTCCTTATCCCCTACATTATGGTGCTGCTGATGTTCATGATGGTCATGATGAGTGCTATTCCCCTGCTTACAGCGGTTATGGAAGAGAAGATCGAACGAATTGCAGAAGTCCTGCTGGGATCGGTAACACCTTTTCAATTCATGATGGGAAAAATCCTGGGGAGCATCAGCGTTTCGATGACGGTATCAGCTGTCTATGTCATTGCCGGAATTGTGGCTGCAAAACAGATGGATGTCGGGGATATGATTCCTTACCATGTACTCCCCTGGTTCTTTGTCTACCTGATCCTGTTTGTTATCATGGTGGGATCCGCCATGGCTGCACTGGGATCGGCATGCAATGACAACAAGGATGCTCAATCCCTTCAATTCCCGGCCATGATACCGGTTATTTTACCATTGTTTATCATGGTTCCTATTATACAAAATCCAGTAGGCAGCCTGGCAACAACACTCTCCTTAATACCCCCCTTTACACCGACACTCATGATCATCCGGCTTGCCACTCCTGTAACCATTCCCACCTGGCAGCCTGTTGCCGGACTGGTTGGGGTCATACTCTTTACGCTCTTTTCTGTCTGGGCCGGTGGAAGGGTCTTCAGAACCCTGATTTTGATGCAGGGTGTGAAACCAAAACTGGGCAATTTGCTGAAGCTCGTTTTCCGGGGATAACTTTTAACCTATAACTGATAACTTATAACTTAAATAAGACGCATGTCTTATTTACTCTGCTTTCCTGGCTTCCACGACCTGGTAAGCCTTATCGACAATCAGGTCTGCCAGCGGCCTGAGGGATGCTACACTGCGATGTTCGCGCTCGAGAATCTGCAAACGAAAATCAGTTATCGCTTCCTTCATCCGGAGGATTTGATTTATTTTGGTTTCCCGGTAGGTCAGGTCAATAAATATCCGCAGGTCAAGGTCCTCTGCATTGATTGCATACAGGCCATCGATAATTAGCAGGTCGATCTTGCTGAAGTCGGTAATCAATTTATCGACCTGTTCAGGAATCAGATCGATGCAGGGAATTACACATTCCTGAGCTTCTTTAAAATCGCGGATGGTTTTTCTGATTTTCACCCAGTCGTATTCATCCAGGCCGATTTTATCAAATCCTTTATTCCGGCGCCATTCCTCCCGTAACAGGGGTTGAATTTTGTAATAGTTATCGGTATGAATAACCTTTACCCGGATTTTATCCTGCTTCAAAAGCTTTCCCAGTGCATGTGCCAGCTCGGATTTACCCGAACCCGATTCACCCGAGATCCCAACAATATAGCGGCACCGCCTCCCTTTCTTTTTAAGGTCTTTTTGTACGTATTCCCGGATGGCTATTGCAGCATCCTTATGCATATCATTGATCAACAGAATATCACCTAACATGGCCTCTGATTTAGATTTTCATACGAATAACCAGCTTCTGGTTATGCTGTAGCTTATACTCTTCCCCGCAAAGATGGATGTTAATTTTCTCATTTCCATCGTTCTGAGCTAAAATTTCAATCTTATCCCCGAGCAGGTCAATCTGATATTGCGTCGCTCTGACCCGGAAAGTGAAATGCACACCATCCCACTGATCAGGCAGTTCAGGACAGATCCCGGTTATCTCTTCCGAGATATCCAGTCCGCAGAATGTTTTTAGTACTAAATATACTATTCCGGTCATGACCCCGCAATGAATTCCCTCACCAGTTGTACCGCCCTGTATATCAACCAGGTCACTCTTCAATGCCTCCAAAAATAATTTCCAGCCCAGGGAGTGGTTTCCTGTTTTATAGGCAAGGTGTGCATGAACCACACGACTCAGGGTCGATCCATGTGAGGTTCTTGCCAGGTAGTAATCCAAATTCTTTTTCAGGTAATCTTTTGGCAGTGCATAACCCATTTTTTCAATAAGTGCTGTAACTTCGCACTCATCAAGGTTATAAAAGATCATCAGTAGATCTGCCTGTTTCGATACTTTATAATCATCCGGTGATTTGTTCTCCGCTTTTAGTATCCGGTCCATTCGATGAATATCCCCATATTGCTTCAGATAATGATCCCAGTCAAGTTCCTTCAACGTGAAGTAGCCGCTAAACTGTTCAATGATACCGTCCGGAGAAATTTCGAGTGCAAGATTGCTGGCAATTTTTTTCCATTGGATGATTTCGGAATTGGCCAGGTTGATCCTGTCCATTATCCCCTGTCGTTCATCCGGTGAGAAGTGTTCAACAATCCGGAATGCTTTATCGAAAGCCCAGGCAACCATCAGGTTGGTATAGGCATTATCTTTCAACCCACCCTGTGCTGCACCGGGAAATTTCTCATGGAATTCATCCGGGCCCATTACCCGATCGATATGGTATTTATGATCCCTATCGTCCCATTCGGCTTTACTTGCCCAGAAACGGCAAATTTCGAGGAACATTTCCGCACCATGCCGGATCATAAACTCTTTATTATCCGTTATCGAATAATAATTCCAGATATTATAGGCAATGGCAAGTGAAACATGTCGCTGCAACGAGCTGTAATCATCACCCCACTCACCTGAAACCGGGTTCAGGTGAATGATTTGTGTCTCCTCCCTTCCATCACTACCACTCTGCCAGGGAAACATGGCCCCCTGGTATTCATGCTCCCGTGCATATTCTCTGGCTTTATCAAGACGACGGTACCGGTACATCAGAACAGACTTTACTATCTCCGGGAAATGAATGGTTAAGATTGGCAGTATATAGAGTTCATCCCAAAAAATATGTCCCCGATATGCTTCGCCATGCAATCCCCGTGGTGGAATTCCGGCATCGAGGTGAACATGATGTGGAGATGTTGTAACCATCGAATGGTACAGGTGTAACCGAATGATTTTCTGTGCACAACGGTCACCATCAATCCCAATATCGATCTCTTTCCAAATCGTTTGCCAGGCTTCTGCAGACTTGAGGAATTCTTCTTTGTACCCGGTATACTCAGTCAGAGAACTCCTGGCATCTTTTAACGGATCACTCACGCCCATGTGAGCCGATGTATAAATAACAACCAGTTTTTCAAGGGCTATTTCCTGTTCCTTTTCTGCATCGAAGGAAAAAACTGATCGGATCCACCCATCTCCTTTCTCTGTCAGTAGCTCAGCAGCCTTCATCCCATCCGGAACGTGCAGTTTATACTTCGCTGCTTCGGTTATCGTAATATCGGACTGCCCTGTTTTTACAGACAGGAAACTGTTATTGTTTTCAGAAAACTGCTCAAGGGGCTCCAGGTGTTTCTGGTTCAGCTGCTTGTACCGCTCCACTCCCGCATTGATATGGTCTCCATTCAATTCCGCACGGATGCTGATCTTTCCGGAATAATTCAATGGTGTTACAGAATAACGAATCCCTGCCCGATGTGGATCTTTCATGCTTGCAAACCGGGATGAACGTATTAATGTTTGTCTTCCCTCCGGATCGGTTACTATCAATTCGCGGGTTAATTCCCCTGTCCTGAAATCCAGGTGCCTGGTAATTGTATCGACGGCAAAAGACGGATCGGGAGTAAAACCAAACCACTCACCATCATCAATCCTGAATTGCATGGGAAGCCAATTGGGAACATTAACAAAATCTTCATTCTCAATATCCCTGTCGCCTACTTCAGATACCAGCCGGTTATACAAACCGGCAATATAGGTGCCGGGGTAATTCACGGGGTTAGCGCTGCTTTCTTCCATGGCTCCACGAGTACCGAAAAAACCGTTACCGACTGCCAGCAACGCTTCTCTTGAACGTTCCTTCTCCTTATTATAATCATAATAGGTAAGGGACCAATTACTCTTTTCCACTCCTTCCACGAACCAATTATTGATCTCCTCGATGGTAATTTCCCCCAGATCGGTTACCACCCGGTCTGCACCATTGGCGTACAAATCCCGTACGTTCTTCTCCCTGGCGATTCCCAGGACAAAACCGAAGTTCCCCCTGGAACCTGCCTGCACACCGGATACGGCATCTTCAACAACAACCGACCGGTGATAGGAAACACCCAGTTCATCACAGGCAGTGGTGAAAATATCAGGCTCCGGTTTTCCATGTAATCCTCTTTCAGCCGATACCACACCATCAATCCGGGTTTCAAACAGATGAAGCAGACCGGTAGCTTCCAGTACCGGTTTGCAGTTTTTACTGGAAGAAGCTACACCAATCCGGATCCCCTTATCTTTGAGTTTTGTAATGAGCTCAACACTGGTATCATAAACTTTTACGCCTTCTGTATTGAGCACTTCATTAAAGAATTTATTCTTCCTGTTTCCCAGTCCGCACACCGTCTCAGATTCAGGATGGTCCCCCGGATCACCAAATGGGAGATCTATCCCGCGTGACTCAAGAAACGAAGCAACACCTTTGTACCGTGGTTTACCATCAACATAGGGCAGGTAGTCTTCCGCATGGGTAAACTCCCTGAACAGTTCACCAAATTTTTGCTCGCGGTACCTCAGGTAGTCATCAAACATCCTTTTCCAGGCCGACCCATGTACCAGTGCTGTCTGGGTGATCACTCCATCAAGATCAAAAATAACGGCATCAAAATTCATCATTTTTCCAACTTTATCTGTTTTAAACTTGTTTTAACGTGGAAGGTATTTAATTTTATGCATCCTTTAAAATAAAAAAAAGACAGGAGGGAACAAATTCTCCTGTAACAAACATTGAATATGAAAAATTTTTTCTTATGAAAAAATTGTTTGTGGTAGCCAACCAATTACCAATTGAAATCCGAAAGATAAAGAATAAATTTCATATTCAGGCTGGTGGAGAAAGAGAAACAACCGGACTAACAAATTTTTATGAAAGTTACGATACCCGATGGATCGGCCTTACGGGTATAGAAAATTATTCATTCTCCCAGGCGGAAAAGGAACAACTTGATAAACAGCTCCAAAAAGAATACCGGTGTATTCCGGTTTTTCCTGATACGACCGATCAAGACAACTATCTTCATGGGTTTGTTAAAAGTACCCTCTGGCCGCTTTTCCATTACTTCACCCAGAATGTTTCTTATACAGATGAACAGTGGACAGCCTATCAAAAAATCAACCGGTTGATTGCCGATAAAATCGCTGAAGTCATCCAGGATGGAGATATTCTCTGGATCCATGATTATCACCTGACTCTCCTGCCCCAGTTGATCCGATCACAAAAACCGGAAGTCTCAATTGGATTGTTCATCCACATTCCTTTCCCATCTTTTGAGATTTTCAGGTTATTACCCTGGCGCAGTGAAATCCTGGAAGGGATTTTGGGTGCCGATCTGATCGGATTCCAAACCTACGACTATGTCAGGCATTTTCTCAGTTGTGTAAGGCGCATTATGGGGTATGATACCATCTTTAACCAGATCCGGATCGGGGACCGGACCCTGAAAGTGGATGCATTTCCAAGAGGTATTGATTTCGAAAAATTCCAGAACGGAGCCGTAAAGATCATCAAAGATTCAGAAAAAGAGAGATCGTTAATCGGTAAAGAATTGGAGAGACAGGTGAACCAGAACAGGGACAAAAAACTGATCCTCTCGGAAGGAGAACTTGATTATGCAAAAGGCATGGTTAACCGTTTACAGGCTTTCGAATTATTCCTTCAAAAACACCCAAAATACCTGGAGAAGGTTTTGTTTATCCTGATTGCAACTCCAACGGGAGAGACAGGAGAAATATATGAAAAGCTTAAACGACAGGTTGATGAACTGGTGGGGCGGATTAACGGAAATTACGGGACCATAAACTGGATGCCTGTCTGGTACCTTAACCGTGAATTTAACCTCGATGAGCTGAATGATCTGTATACCCTGGCTGATATTGCCCTGATCTTGCCCATCCGGGATGGCATGAACCTGATAGCAAAACGATTCATTGCATCCCGGGCCGAAGGAACAGGCGTTCTGATCCTCAGTGAAATGGCAGGTGCTGCCAAAGAACTGCATGAATCCCTCATTACCAACCCAAATAACCTTAATGAGGTGGTGGATGCCCTTACCACTGCTCTTGAAATGCCTGAAGATGAGCAGATAAGGAGAAATCAGGTGATGCAGAAACGCCTGCAGCGATATAACGTCGACCGCTGGGCACGGGAATTTGTAAAAGGACTGGAAAGCGTGAAAAAGTTACAGGAGACCATCCTTACCCGTAAAATCACCGATACGGGTATGGACCAGATTACGAAAACCTTTGAAAATGCAAAAAAGAGAATTCTTTTTCTCGATTATGATGGAACACTAACCTGGTTTAAGAAAAATCCGGAGGATGCCAAACCGGATGAAGAATTATACCAAATCCTGAAAAAACTTTCATCCGAAAAAAAGAATTGCCTGGTCATCATCAGCGGTCGCGATAAGGAAACACTCACCCGATGGTTTGATCAGGGCTGGAATATCCATTTTATTGCCGAACACGGTGTATGGATCAAAAATCCCGAAAATGACTGGCATATGATGGAGCAAATAAACAACGACTGGATGGAATCGGTTCGCCCACTGCTGGAATTTTATGTCGACCAAACACCCCGTTCATTCATTGAAGAAAAAAACTTTTCCCTGGTCTGGCACTACCGTAAAGCCGATCCTGATCTGGGTATCCAACGGGCATGGGAGCTGAAAGATGCACTCCATATCTTTACCTCTAACCTGAATCTCGAAATAATGGATGGAGATAAAGTCCTGGAAATAAAATATTCCGGAGTGAACAAAGGAAGGGCTGCCGCGCAAAAATTAGGAGATGATAACCATGATTTTATTTTCGCTATCGGTGATGACTGGACCGATGAATTTACCTTTGATGCCATGCCGGAAAATGCATACACCATTAAAGTAGGTGCAAAAACGACCAAAGCACGTTACTACATTGAATCGGTGGAAAAGGTGAGGGAACTGTTGAAAAAATTTACTCAGTAATTGATCAAAAAATATACCGCTGCAGAAGCTGGAAGAAATCACGGATCAAAACATCATGGAAGATAAATCAACTTATCAAACTCATTGCCAATGAAAACATGGCTTGAAGATCTTCAACGATTTACAGGGTTTTTACCGGAGCTGATCGAGAAGATCATCACAACCCTCATCGAAGATCATCACAACCCTCATCATTATCCTGGTGCTCTGGATCATCCGGTATCTCTGCCAGATCCGCTACCGCCGGGGAAGCGAGCAGGCATTATGGGAAGAAATACTGAAACAGTTTGCTGCATGTTCAGATATTGACTTTGCTTATCCAACCCAGCGGTTTTTTAATAATCTTGCAGAAGGGAAATTGGGTGTTAAAAAGGGTAACGCTTAGGGTGAAAAATGCCTTGAATGCCTTAATTGCTTTAAGGGAATTTGCTGCATTATAAATTTCAAATATCAAGATACAAATCACAAATAAGATCCAATTACAATAATCCAATCATACTTTGGGCTATAGGTTATTGAGTATCTGTTATTGTTTGTTATTTGATTTTTGCTATTTGTGATTTTTAATTGATCGATCTTTTTAGACCAAGGTTCCAACTTCTTTGACTATTTTTCTCCAGTCGTAACTTTCTTAGCAATATACATTCCAGCATATTCCAATTCAATGATCTCACCTTCCTCATTTCGTCTGAACACCAGGTTATCATTGCTTCTCTTACTAAATAAAGTGTCTTTTTTCTCGGGGCAGAACGGGTACTCGCCACCATCCCAGAGCTGTTTCAGTATCAGTGAATTATCTAAAACCGTTATAGTGGCTGAATAACCCGGATCAAATTCGTACGTACCGGTATATTCCTGCAATACCTCCCTGCCGGGATAGATGATTTCCCGGAATACCGGCTTATAAATATCCCAATTATACGTTTGCGAAATGCTTCTGTAAATCTCTCCGGCCAGGGTCCCACCCTGGTCACCATTGGTCATAATTACAGCACCCATACCAAAATTAGTATAACAAATCATATTGCATTGGAATCCTCTATTCGAACCGCCGTGGCCGAATCGGATAGAATCGTTTTCACCGCCCAGACTAATTCCAAGGCCATATCCATCCTTCTCTTCTGTCAGCATCTGTTCAACCATTTCCCGGGAAAGTACCCGGTTTGATTCACTCTTTAAAGCATTATGTAATTCAATGGCAAATTTTGCCAGATCTGTGGGGGTTGTCCATAAGCCGGCTGCCGCCATTTCCGGGTATGTATGCCAGTTTCCCTCGATCGGACTTCCATCACTGCGATGAGCAATTGCTGCGTATTGAGCGAGATCATCCGGTATTGGTTGAACATAGGTACTGTTATCCATTCCAATTTTAGAAAGAACCCTTTCCTTGACAATTTCAGGGAAAGGCTGCCCGGTAATATCACAAAGTAGTAACTGCATTACCGTAAACCCCCCACCCGAATACCTGAACATGGTACCGGGGACAGTATCGGTTACAATTGGATCCGAATTGACCGGTTCTTCACCATTTAAAACCTGAACGATAGTTGGAACCGGTTCATTAAAGGCATATCCGCCGAATCCATGAACGGTAAGTCCTGCTGTATGAGAGAGCAATCTTCGGAGTGTAACCTTCTCATCCGCGGTAAATTCGTTTTCAGGAACCTTCCAGCTCTTTAAATACTGGTTAACATCACTGTCCAGTTCCAGCAACCCTTCTTCAACAAAGGTTAGAGCCGCTGCAGCAGCGACAGGTTTACTGATGGATGCTGCCTGAAAACGGGTTGAAGGATCTATTCCTTTCAGGCTGTCATTGGTAAAAAAACCATACCCTTTGGCCCACTCAATCTCCCCCTGATAGATAACAGCAATGCTGACTCCAGGTACGTTATAATATTTCATTCGGTCGTGAATATTCAATCCACCAAGTGTGTCTTCATTGGTAACAACAGCAGTAAGCAGTCCGGATTCAACGTTAGCAATTCGTTCACTGATCAGGTCAGTTTCAACAGTTTTACAACTCATCAGGATGAGCAGTATAAGGAGTGTAGTTGGGAATTTTTTCATTCTTTATGTTTTTTTATCGTCATGAAGGTAATTAATTTTATCGGAGCTGTTTTCTTCGGAATATCTTTTTCCTCATCCCTTAAAAGAAAGATATTTATATATACAGTAAGACAGAGTTTGAGTCTGAAGGTTACTGGCGGTCAACAACTATTTCCCTCCTGAATATGTTCATTATTGAACAGTGCTGTTCGGAATGACACACTCTAAAAGAATCATTCTTTTCATTAGTTGTTTGGATATCTTTCACTTATGCAAGATGGCATACAAATTGATTAATAGTACCGGACAGACCTAAAACGGTTAGCCTGAAATTCTAAAATTTGCCATTCAAATCAAAAAGAAGCCATGATCAGAAATTATCTGCTCACTGCCTTGCGGTACATCTTCCGCAACAAACGGTTCTCAATACTTAACATCTTTGGCCTCTCACTCAGCATGTCGGTCTGCATGTTGATCATTGTTATTATACTGGATCAATTATCATATGATCAATTCCATACAAAAAAGGAACGAATATACAGGGTTCAATCGATTGATA